>CAJXHQ010000145.1 GCA_913054485.1 uncultured Paracoccaceae bacterium | reverse complement strand
TACAAGTGGCCGGGACTGTTGTGACGCCCAGGCCCCCAGCCGGCTTTTCAGCGACCGGGACCGGTAATACTCATCCGCCTGCGGACCGTCTTCCCGGCTGACAATCCCGCGCACCCGGATCTGGCGGCGCAGGGATTTCCAATGCATCACAAAAGCGGCCTTCTCAGCCTGGTCCAGCTCCTGCGCCTTGGCGCTTTCGTAGTTGGTATAGAATACAAATGCGCTCTCTTCGATTTCTTTCAAGAGCACCATACGTGCGTTCGGCAATCCGGCGCCGTCCACCGTGGAAAGAGCCATGGCATTGGGGTCGTTGACCTCGGAAGCCTCAGCCGCCGCCAGCCAGCTCCGGGCGATCTCAAACGGGTCATCCCCCGCGAAAATTCCACTTCTGTCAGCCATTACACCCTCGGAAACACGCAATGCGCGCGCACCTTAGTCGTTAACAAAGGAACCGGCAACCCCGCCTGCCCTTGCAGCTTGATACATCATATCCTAAAGCTCCGTGAACACATCGTTCACAGGCGGAGCACCTGAATGTCCAATCAGCTTATGGCCGGCAAGCGCGGCTTGATCATGGGTCTGGCAAATGACAAATCCATCGCGTGGGGCATTGCCAAAGCCTGCGCCGAGGCCGGCGCGGAGCTGGCGTTTTCCTACCAGGGCGACGCGCTCCTGAAACGGGTCGGACCGCTGGCCGAACAGCTGGGCAGCGGCATTGTCCTGCCCTGCGATGTCTCCGACGACGCCTCCATCGACGCGCTGTTTGCCGCGCTGGAAGAGAAATGGGGCAAGCTGGACTTCGTGGTGCACGCCATCGGCTTTTCCGACAAGAACGAGCTGCGCGGCCGCTACGTGGACACCAGCCGCGGCAATTTCGCGATGACGATGGACATCTCGGTCTATTCCTTCACTGCCGTTGCGGCACGCGCAGAGAAGATGATGCCCGACGGCGGCTCCATGCTGACGCTGACCTATTATGGTGCCGAGCAGGTGATGCCGCATTATAATGTCATGGGTGTCGCCAAGGCAGGGCTGGAAGCCTCGATCAAATACCTGGCCGAGGATCTGGGCAAAGACGGCATCCGGGTCAATGCGATCTCGGCCGGTCCGATCAAGACACTGGCCGCCTCCGGCATCGGCGACTTCCGCTACATCATGAAGTGGAACGAGCTGAACTCGCCGCTGCGGCGCAATGTGACCACCGATGACGTGGGCAAATCCGCGCTCTACCTGCTGTCGGATCTGTCAAGCGGCGTCACCGGCGAAAACCTGCATGTGGATGCGGGCTACCACGTGGTCGGCATGAAAGCTGTCGACGCGCCGGACCTGACCAAGTAAACACCTCAGCCATCACCCGCGCCGCATTGCCGGGAGCGGGCGTTGCTGTATCTTGCACCCGAAGCCCCAGCCGGGGCTTTTTGACCAAAGACCAACCTTCACCCCGGGGACACTGCCATGACCGACCGCCTGCCGCATGAAAAAGGCTTTCACATCAGCTGGGACCAGATCCACCGCGACAGCCGCGCGCTGGCCTGGCGGCTGGACGGGCAAGGCCCGGACAATGGTGCCTGGAAAGCAGTGGTGGCGATCACCCGCGGCGGCATGGCACCGGCCATGATCGTCAGCCGCGAGCTGGTCATCTGCACCGTCGTCACGATCTCGGTGAAATCCTACAGCCACCAGGACCAGGGCGCGGCCCAGGTGCTGAAGTCGCCGGATGCCGAACTGATGGGCGATGGTGAAGGCATCCTGATCATCGATGACCTGGTCGACAGCGGCAAAACCCTGGACCTGGTGCGCAAGCTCTTCCCCAAGGCGCATTTCGCCACTGTCTATGCCAAGCCGAAGGGCCGGCCGATGGTCGACACGTTCATCACCGAAGTGAGCCAGGACACCTGGATCTTTTTCCCCTGGGACATGGCCCTGCAATATGTCGAGCCCTACCGCGGCACCGACTGACGCCTGCGCCAATCAGCACAGACGCGCCCCCCCCGGGGCGCGTTTTTGTTTTACGGGCCTTGATCAGGCGCAGAGGCTCTGCCACCCATTGGCGGTCAGTTTCCAATGCCAGGATTTGAGATGCCCCTGCCCCGCACCGCCGCCACCTTTGTCTCTCCCATTGTGGAGTCGCGCCGCTGGGTTGCGGACGTCTCTTTTCCCAATGACCGCCCGCTGCTGAACGTCAGCCAGGCTGCGCCGATTGACCCGCCCCCTGCTGCTCTGCGCGAGGTGATCGCTGAGGCCGCCCGCAATGAGGCCTCCGCCCATCTCTATGGTCCCGTTCTGGGCCGGCCGGAGCTGCGCGCGGCTTTGGCGGCGCAGATCTCGCAGCATTACGAAGCCGCGGTAACCCCGGCGCAGGTTGGAATCACCTCCGGCTGCAACCAGGCTTTTGCGGCGGCCGTGGCCTCCCTGTGCGGTGAAGGGGACGAGGTGATCATCCCGACACCTTGGTATTTCAACCACAAAATGTGGCTCGACCTCAGCGGCGTTACGGCCGTGCCGCTGCCCGCGGGCGACGGCATGCTGCCGGGGCTGGAGGACGCCCGCGCGCTGATCACGGATAAAACCCGCGCCCTTCTGCTGGTCACCCCCAGCAACCCGACCGGTGCGGAATACCCCGCCGGGCTGCTGCAGGGGTTTTACGAACTGGCCAGACAGAATGGTATCGCGCTGATCGTGGACGAGACCTACCGCGATTTCGACAGCCGCAGCGGTGCGCCGCATGCGCTGTTCCAGCAACCCGGCTGGGAAGAGACGCTGATCCATCTTTATTCCTTCTCCAAGGCCTACCGGCTGACCGGCCACCGGGTGGGTGCGATTGCCACCTCGGCGGCGCGGCTGATGGAGATGGAGAAATTCCTCGACACCGTCACCATCTGCCCCAACCAGCTGGGCCAGATCGCGGCCCATTGGGGCATAGGCAACCTGCAGGACTGGCTGGCGGGCGAGCGGGCCGGGATCCTGGTGCGCCGCGGGGCCATCGAAGACGGCTTCCCGCTGCTGGCCGCAAAAGGCTGGAAGCTTTTGGGCTGCGGTGCGTATTTCGCCTATGTCGAGCACCCGTTTGAGGCCTCCTCGGACGAGATCGCCCGGCGGCTGGTCGGCGAGGCCTCGGTTCTGGCGCTGCCCGGCACGATGTTTCAGCCGGCCGGTGATCCAGCGGGCCACCGGCAGTTCCGCATTGCCTTTGCCAACATTGACAGCGCCGGAATTGAGCGGCTTTTCCGGCGTTTGGCATCCTTCGGCGGCTGATCTTCGAGGCCGGCTTGCCCCTCAGGGGGCGGCAGCGTATTGAGGGCAGCAACAATTTCAGCATCCCCGCGCCGACTCAACCGTTCGGCGCATTCCAAAGGGGCACAGGCATCAAGAGGGCATCATGGCCGCAGGCATGAAACATCTTTCCAAAACCTTCGTCTGGATCCTTATGGGGATGCTCATCGTGGGTCTGGCCGGCTTTGGCGCGGTGAACTTCACCGGCAATGCCAGCGCGGTCGCCACCGCAGGCACCCAGGACATCACGGTCGAGGAATACGCCCGTGAACTGCAGCGCGAGCAGCAGGCGCTGCAGCAGCAGACCGGCCAGGCGTTCACCATCGCGCAGATGACCGCTTTTGGCCTCGACCGCCAGGTGCTGAGCCGCCTTGTCACCACCGCTGCAATGGACAGCGAAGTGGAGGCCCTGGGCCTGTCGATTGGTGACAATACCCTGCTGAACGAGATCACTCAGATCGACTCATTCCAAAACGCTTCCGGCAGTTTTGACCGCGACACCTATACGTTCGCGCTGGACCGCGTCGGACTGAGCGAACGCGACTTCGAAGAAGATGTGCGCCGCGAGACGGCCCGCATCCTGGTGCAGAGCGCCATCATGGCAGGCACCAAGATGCCGGAAACCCTCGCCGATGCGATGGTCGGCTACATCGGCGCGCGCCGCAGCTTTGACTGGGTGCAGCTGAAGACCAGCGAGACCGCAATGATCGCCCTCGCGCCGAGTGAGGCAGAGCTGCAGGAGTTCTACGAGGCAAACCCGGATCTTTTCACCCTGCCCGAAACCCGCAAAATCACCTATGCCGTACTGAGCCCGGACATGGTGATGGACGAGGTGCAGGTGGACGAAGACGCGCTGCGCCAGCTTTATGAAGACCGCGCCGGACAATACCAGGTGCCCGAGCGCCGCCTGGTGGAACGCCTGGCCTTCAGCAGCGACGCGGACGCCGCTGCAGCCAAGGCCCGTCTGGACGCCGGCGAGGTGACCTTCGCAGAGCTGACCGATGAGCGCGGTCTCGAGCTGGCCGATATCGACCTCGGCGACATGACCGCCGAAGAGCTGGGCGTTTCTGCCGAAGGTGTCTTTGCCGCCCAAGCCGGCATGGTGACAGGCCCGCTGCCCTCCGATCTGGGCCCGGCCCTGTTCCGTATCAACGGCGTGCTGTCGGCGCAGAACACCCCCTTTGAAGAAGCCCAGGCAGAGCTGCGCGACGAAATCGCCGCCGGCCGCGCCCGCCGCCTGATCGAAGGCCAGGCCGAGGATATCGACGACCTGCTGGCCGGCGGTGCAACGCTGGAAGAACTGGCTACAGAGGCCGGCCTGATGGTGGACACCATCGCGTGGACCGCCGACAGCGGTGACGGCATCGCCGCCTACAGCGCCTTCCGCGATGCCGCAGCCGCGGTCAGCGAAGAAGACTTCCCCGCGGTGGATTTCCTGGAAGACGGCAGCCTCTTTGCGCTGCGTCTCGACGAGGTTCTGGCGGAGCGCCCCGAGCCGCTGGCCGATGCGCAGGACAAGGCCCTGCGCGGCTGGAACACGGAACAGCGGCAGAACGCGCTGGCCACCCAGGCAGAATCGATCAAAGCCCGCGCCGAGGCCAATGGCGCCTTTGACGAAGACCTGACCATGACTTCCGAAGACGGTCTGACCCGCACAGCCTATCTGGACGGCACGCCTGCGGACATGATGACCCAGCTCTTCGAAATGGAACCGGGCGAGCTGCGTGTGGTTGCAGATGCGGACAGCACCGTGATCCTGAAGCTCAATGAGGTGCTCGCGCCGCTTGAAAGCGAAGAGATGGCAGCACTTGCAACCGCCCTTGGCGCGCAGCTCGACCAGGCGCTGGCCGAAGCGCTGTTCCAGGCCTTTGCACGCGACGCCCAGCTGCGCGCCCAGCCCACCGTGAACGACCAGGCTATCAACGCCGTTCACGCCAACTTCCAGTAACCAGGTTCCTGTTCCATGGCGCTGACACCCGATTTCGAAACCTTCGCCAAGGCCTATGAGGCCGGCGAAAACCAGGTTGTCTACACCCGCTTGGCGGCGGATCTGGACACGCCCGTTTCCCTGATGCTGAAACTCACCGGCGCGCAGAAGGATGCCTTCATGCTCGAATCGGTGACCGGCGGCGAGGTGCGCGGGCGCTATTCGATCATCGGGATGAAGCCGGACCTGGTCTGGCGTTGCGACGGCGAACAGGCCTCGCTGAACCGCTCGGCACGGTTTGACGCGCAGGCGTTCGAACCGCTTGACGGCCACCCGCTGGATGCGCTCCGCGCGCTGATCGCCGAAAGCCGTATCAACCTGCCGGATGATCTGCCGCAGGCCTCGGCCGGGCTGTTCGGCTACCTCGGCTATGACATGATCCGGCTGGTGGAAAAGCTGCCGGATGTGAACCCGGACCCGCTGGGCCTGCCCGATGCGCTGATGCTGCGCCCCTCGGTGGTGGCGGTGCTGGACGGTGTCAAAGGTGAAGTCACCGTGGTGTCGCCCGCCTGGGCCGCTGACGGCCAGTCTGCCAAGGCCGCTTATGCGCAGGCCGCCGAGCGCGTGATGGACGCGGTACGCGATCTAGAACGCGCCATGCCGGCAGAAACCCGCGATCTGGGCGATGCCCGTGAGGTGGCCCCGCCGGTCTCCAACTTCACCAAAGACGGCTATATGGCCGCGGTGGATAAGGCCAAGGACTATATCAAGGCAGGCGACATCTTCCAGGTGGTCCCGGCGCAGCGCTGGACCCAGGACTTCCCGCTGCCGCCCTTCACGCTCTACCGTTCACTGCGGCGCACCAACCCCTCGCCCTTTATGTTCTACTTCAACTTCGGCGGCTTCCAGGTGGTCGGGGCCAGCCCCGAGATCCTGGTGCGGGTCTTTGGCGACGAGGTCACCATCCGCCCGATCGCAGGCACCCGCCCGCGTGGTGCCACGCCCGAAGAGGACAAGGCACTGGAGGCGGATCTGCTGGCCGATAAAAAAGAACTGGCCGAGCATCTGATGCTCTTGGATCTGGGCCGCAACGACACTGGCCGCGTCTCCAAGATCGGCACCGTGCGCCCGACCGAGAAGTTCATCATTGAGCGTTACAGCCATGTGATGCACATCGTCTCAAACGTTGTTGGCGAGCTGGCCGAAGACAAGGATGCGCTGGATGCCTTCTTTGCCGGCATGCCGGCAGGCACTGTCTCCGGCGCGCCCAAGGTGCGCGCGATGGAGATCATCGACGAGCTGGAGCCGGAAAAGCGCGGCGTCTACGGCGGCGGAGTCGGCTATTTTTCAGCCGGCGGCGACATGGATATCTGCATCGCCCTGCGTACCGCCATTGTGAAGGACGAAAAGCTCTACATCCAGGCCGGCGGCGGCGTTGTCTATGACAGCGACCCGGAGGCCGAGTATATGGAGACCGTCCACAAGTCCAACGCCATCCGCCGCGCCGCGGCTGATGCGGCGCGGTTCACAGGCAACGGCAATCGCTGATCCCTTCGGGGCTCGGCGTTAAAAGTCTGAACTGCGGCTGAACCGGCCGCAATCACGCACATCCGGGTGGATGATGTCCCCGTCATAGGCAAAGGCCCCGCCCGCCCGGGTTTCGGGCCGGTAAACCTGCCGCAGATCCCAGCTCCCGGCCTTCAGCGCTGCCTCAGTACCCGCCCAGCCGGTGGCCGAAGGCAGCCAGATCAGATCGGCAAGACCGCGGATTTCATCACGGTAGAGATCAGCCCGGAGCCGTAAACGCCCACCCGGCAGGACTCCCCCAGGATCTCTTTGACGGCCTCGAAATAGGGCTTTATCTGCGCAACCTGCTCCGGCGCGGCATAGTCATGGTCAACCGTAAAATAAATCGCCGCGCCGCGGGGCTGGCCGATGCCCTGCGCCAATTCCAGCGCCCGGGCGGCATTGGCCCTGCCCTGCGCCGCGTCCAGCTCTGCGATATTGCCATCCGCGCCGCCGCCCTGTTCAAAAACAGTGCCAATGAACAGCCCGGCTTCAAACATCTGGCTCGCCTCGGCAGCGGTCAGGCATTTATGCGGGAAAACCCGCGAATTCTGCATGTTGTAATAGCGGAACACCGTCTCGACCCCGGCGGCGCGCAGCGCAGGGGCAAAACGCCCCACGTCAAAGGGGCAGTCAATCACCTTGTACATGTAAACCCTAAGGAAAACTGGTAAAAACAGCCGCAAGCGTGACGGAAAAACCCTGACACAGCGCTACCGGATCCCTTTAGGCGCTTCGAAGCG
>CAJXHQ010000144.1 GCA_913054485.1 uncultured Paracoccaceae bacterium | reverse complement strand
GGCCGCCGCAACGGGGACCGCTGCCGGGCGGGCAGGGGCCTGCTGCGGCTCCGGCTCTTCGTTGTCTTCCAGCGGCGGAGAGAGGGCGGCGACATGGGCAACGCCCTGCTCCTTGAGGATTTGCTGCACATCCTTAATGGACAGCCCGTCGTCGTGGTGGAGCTTTTTGATGCCGCCGATCAGCTGCATGTCGGCGGGGCGGTAATAGCGCCGCCCGCCGGCCCGTTTCACAGGCTTGATCTGGGTGAATTTGCTTTCCCAGAAGCGCAGGACATGGGCCTGAATGCCGAGCCATTCAGCCACCTCGCTGATGGTGCGGAAGGCGTCAGGGGATTTCGGCATTCGTCAGAGTTCCTGCTATTTCCGGTTGCCCTCGGCAACCCGGTCCTTCATCAGGTGCGACGGGCGGAAGGTCAACACCCGGCGCGGCTGAATCGGGACTTCTTCCCCGGTCTTTGGGTTGCGGCCGACGCGCGCGGACTTGTCGCGCACGCTGAACGTCCCAAAGGAGGAGATTTTCACCTGTTCGCCGCGCACCAGCGCATCGGACATGTGGTTGAGAACGCTTTCCACCAGCTGCGCGCTTTCGTTTCGCGACAGGCCAACTTCGCGGAAAACCGCCTCGCTCAAATCCATTCGTGTCAAAGTTTTTTCGCTCATACCATTCCCCGCTGTTTCACCAAGGATATGTTGCAGGGAATTTCCCTGTCAATATCAAGCAATTGCAGGAAGGCGCTAAATAGGCCGGAAAGCGCTGAAAATTACCAGCGAAGGACCACCGCGCCCCAGGCCAGGCCGCCGCCGATGGCTTCGGTGACAATCAGGTCGCCATCCTTGATCTGGCCGCGGGATTTGCCCACCGACGGCGCCAGCGGGATCGAGGCCGCCGAGGTGTTGCCGTGGTCCTGAACGGTGACAACCACGTTGTCCATGCTCAGCCCCATCTTTTTAGCGGTGCCTTGAATGATACGGATATTGGCCTGGTGCGGCACGATCCAGTCGACGTCGCCCGCCGCCAGACCGGCTGTCTTCAGTGCGGTATTGGCGGTGCCTGCCAGTTTTTCCACTGCATGGCGGAACACCTGGTTGCCTTGCATACGCAGGTGGCCGGTGGAATTGGTGGACACACCGCCATCGACGTAGAGCAGGTCCTTGTAGCGCCCGTCCGAGTTCAAGTCGGTCGACAGGATGCCGCGGTCATCGCTGGTCCCTGCGCAGTCCTGCGCCTCCAGCACCAGCGCGCCGGCGCCATCGCCAAACAACACGCAGGTGGAGCGGTCGGTCCAGTCCATGATGCGGCTGAAGGTTTCTGCCCCGATCACCAGAACGCGCTCGGCCTGGCCGGAAAGGATCAGCGCATTGGCGTTGGTCAGCGCGTAGACAAAACCGGCGCAGACAGCCTGCAGGTCGAAGGCAAATCCCTTGGTCATGCCAAGCGCGGCCTGCACCATGGTGGCAGCAGAGGGGAAGGTGAGGTCGGCCGTGGAGGTGGCCAGCACGATGGCGTCTACGTCATCTGCGGTGATCCCGGCGTCCTGCAGGGCCGCGCGGGCCGCATGGGTGGCCAGATCGGAGGTGGTTTCACCTTCGGCGGCAAAATGGCGGCGCTCGATCCCGGAGCGGGAGCGGATCCAGTCGTCAGTCGTATCCAGGGAGGCCTCGAACTCCGCGTTTTCAACCACGCGTTCGGGGAGATAATGGCCTACACCGGTTACAACTGCGCGTCGCGTCATTTCGAGGCCTGCCTTTAGTCTTTTTCAGTAATTGCCGGCTCTTTGGAACCGGTTTCATTATCTTGGGTAAGCAGGCGGGCGGATGCAACCCGTGCAGCCAGCTTTTCTGCGAAACCCTGCTCAGCCAGGTGAAACGCCAGTTTCACCGCTGCCGAGATCCCGGTTGCGTCTGCGCCGCCGTGGGATTTCACCACCGTGCCATTGAGGCCGAGGAAGACACCGCCGTTCACACGGCGCGGGTCGATCCGCTTTTTCAGACGGCCGAGCGACGTATAGGCCAGCAATGCGGCCAGTTTGGAAAGCAGTGAATAAGCAAAGGCTTGGCGCAGGGCGGTGCTGATCAGGCTGGCGGTGCCTTCGCCGGTCTTGATCGCCACATTGCCGGTGAACCCGTCGGTCACGATGACATCGGCGATATCACCGGGAATGTCGCCGCCTTCGACAAAGCCGACGAATTCAAAATTCGCCTGATCCGCCTGAGCGGCAATCAGCCCATAGGCTTCTTTCAGCTCAGCACGGCCCTTGTGCTCCTCGGTGCCGACATTCAGCAAGCCGACACGGGGGCGGGAGATGTCCATGGAGTTGCGCACATAGGACATGCCCATGACCGCATATTGCAGAAGGTCTTCTGCATCGGCGCGGATATCCGCGCCCACGTCCAGCATGACGTTGAACCCCTGCGGATTCAGCGAGGGCCAGAGCACCGCAATGGCAGGCCGGTTCACGCCCGGCAGCTTACGCAGCCGCAGCATCGACAGCGCCATCAGCGCGCCGGTGTTGCCGCAGGAGACGGCTCCGGCGGCTTCGCCCTTTTTGACCGATTCCAGCGCCGACCACATGGAGGTGCCCTTGCCATTGCGCATCACCTGGGAGGGTTTGTCCTCCATGGTGACCACATCGCGGGCATCGCGAATCTCAACGCGGCCTTCCAGCCGGCGCTTCTTCGCAACCAATGGTTCGAGCTGTTCTTTCGGCCCATGCAGAATGAACCCGATGTCCGGGTTCTTCTCGGCGGATTTGGCAATACCGGCCACCACAACCGCAGGGCCGGCGTCTCCGCCCATGGCGTCTACCGAAATGGTGATACGCCCGGCAGTCTTGTTATCGTTCTGGTCTGTCCCAGCGGTCATAGACTAGCCTGCCTGGCGTTACACTAAAGAAGGCGCGGCTTATGCCGCGTCTTCGTCCAGGTCGATTTCGCTAGCCTGGGCAATCACTTCGCGGTCAGCGTAGGAACCGCAGGAGGGGCAAACATGGTGCGGACGGCGCAGCTCGCCGCAGGACGGGCACTCGTTCGGGTTTGCAGCAACCAGGGCATCGTGCGCGCGGCGGTTGTTACGGCGCGACTTGGATACTTTGTTCTGTTGGACAGCCATGTCTCAACCTTTGTCTATCTGGGCCTTGGGGCAGCAGCCCGCGCGGCAGTTTCCGTTCTCGATTCAATCGGTGTGACGTGCGTTTAGGCTTCCGCCTCACCGATGTCCAACCAAAATTCCGATGAGCGCGCGAAAATACTGCGAATCTCCGCTTGCGCAAGGGGTTTTTATACTGGCCCGCGCATATCAGGAAGGCGCTGGCTGCATAAGATGTTTTATGGATCTTTTTTTAGCTGATCCCGCAGATTTGCCAAGCCGGCAAAGGGCTTGGTGTCCTCTTGCGTCATCGCTTTCTGCCCCGGCTCGGTAAAGACGGCCTCGCCGAGATCAGCATCGGGTTTGCGCGGGTAGTCCGGTACAGCCAGCGCCAGTGCTTCGGTCATCACCTCAAACGGATCAATATGGCTGCCCAGCGGCTCTACCGAGTCGTCCTCGGGCACTTCCGTCTCTTCTTCGTCGTCCGGCGTGCTGAGGTCCGCTGAAAACAGCCGCTCTACCGGCACATCAATGCGGGTGGTGACCGGCTCCAGCGTAACCACGCAGTCCTGCACCACAGTGGCGCCCAGTTTTGCTTTCAGCGTCCAGTCGCGCTTGCCGCTGGCGCGGAGCTCGCCGGAAAAGCGCAGCTTGCGCAGGCCCGTCAGGCCCAGCTCGGCTGCCAGCGCGGCCATGGCAGCAGCGCCGGGGCGCATATCGAAGGAGGTCGGGCTGTTCTGGGGCAGGTCTGCCACGCGCAAAGCGGTCGTATCGGTCATCGCGGCAACTTTCATTTCTTGAACCGGGAGGCTGCTTTAGGTAATCGGGTTCTCAGGCGTATTCAAGCCAAGTCAAGGGGGGCGCATGCCTGCGAACGCTAAGAAGACCTATCCGCTGTTCAAAGCCATCGTCCTGGCCGGTGCCTGCGCCCTGGTCGCAGGTTGCTCTGCGCGCTATCGCGATCACGGCTACGTGCCCACCGAAGAAGACCTCGCCGAGGTTGTGGTTGGCGTCGACACTAGAGATTCGGTTGCGGAAACCGTCGGCGTGCCCAGCTCGACCGGCATCCTGGAGAACAGCGGCTACTATTATATCGAGACGCGGTTCCGCCACTATGGCGCCAAGGCCCCCGAGGCAGTCAGCCGCGAGCTGGTGGCGATCAACTTCAGTGACGCGGGCACGGTGACCGGCGTTCAGCGTTTTGGGCTGGAAGACGGCCGGGTGATCCAGCTTGAGCGCCGCGTGACCAGCAGCGGCATCCAGGACAAGACCTTCCTGCGCCAGCTTCTGGGCAATCTGGGCAATTTCGACCCTGCATCAGCACTGGTCGAGTAAGGCGCGGTCTTCATCGCGCTGTCACAGTTCCTATGGTAGGGGAGGCGCCGGATATGCGCCTCTCAGGACAGCGGAGACCTGACATGCCAAACCTGCCGGCACTGCTCAGCAAGGGGCGCTACGGCGCCCGTCTGGCCGAAACCGCGGAGGATGTGGCCGCGGCGCAGGCGCTGCGCAGCCTGTGCTTTGCCACTGCAGAGCTGGATTGCGATGCCTTTGATGCGGTCTGTAGCCATATCCTGGTGGAGGAGGCCAAGACCGGCGCGCTGGTCTGCTGTTTCCGTGTGCTGGTTCTGGAGGGGGGCGCCGATGTGGAGCGCAGCTACTCGGCGCAGTTCTACGGGCTCTCCTCGCTGACGGATTTCCAGGGCCGCATGGCCGAGGTGGGCCGGTTCTGTATCCATCCCGATCGCACCGACCCGGACATCCTGCGCATTGCCTGGGGGGCGATGACCTCCTTTGTTGATGACAATGATATCCGGATGCTGTTTGGCTGTTCTTCGTTTGCGGGCACCGAAACCGGAGACTACCTGGACACTTTTGCCATGCTGAAGCACCGCCACCTGGCGCCGAAGCGCTGGCTGCCGCGGGTGAAGGCACCGCATGTGTTCAGATTTGCCGCCCGCCTGCGGCGCAAGCCGGACGCCAGGAAGGCCATGCTGAGGATGCCGCCCTTGCTGCGCACCTACCTGATGATGGGCGGCTGGGTCAGCGATCATGCGGTTGTGGACCGGCAGCTTAACACCCTGCATGTCTTCACCGGGCTTGAAATCGGAGCGATCCCGCCCGCCCGCAAGCGTCTGCTGCGGGCTGTGGCCGGGTGATTCTGAGTATTTTTGAAAAGATGAAGCGCAGGCGTTGACGCCTGAATTGCACCGGTTTAGCTGGCTGGCATGGCACGTATTCCTCTTCTGCAGATGACCGGCATTTCACTGACCTTCGGGGGTGATCCGGTTTTTTCCGAACTCGATCTGGTGGTGCAGCCCGGCGACCGCGTCGCTCTGGTGGGGCGCAACGGGTCCGGCAAGTCGACACTGATGAAAGTCATGGCAGGTCTCGTGGAGGCCGATAAGGGCTCTATCGTGGTGCCGCCGGGCAAATCGGTCGGCTATATGGAGCAGGATCCGAAGATGGAAGGCTTTGCCACGCTTGGGGATTTTGCCGCCTCGGGCCTGGAGCCCGGCGAGATGTACAAGGTGGAACGTGCAGGCGAGGGGCTGAAGTTCGACCCGGCGCGCCCGGTGGAAACCGCATCCGGCGGCGAGCGGCGGCGGGCAGCGCTGGCCAAGCTGATGGCGGAAGCGCCCGATCTGATGCTGCTGGACGAACCGACCAACCACCTGGACATCGAGGCGATCGGCTGGCTGGAGGGGGAGCTGCAGGCCACCCGCACGGCCTATGTCCTGATCTCCCATGACCGCGCCTTCCTGCGCGCGCTGACCCGCGCCACGCTGTGGATCGACCGCGGCCAGGTGCGCCGCCAGGAGAAGGGGTTTGCAGCCTTTGAGGAATGGCGCGACAAGATCTGGGACGAAGAAGACCAGCAGCGCCACAAGCTGAACCGGCTGATCAAGTCGGAAAGCCGCTGGGCGGTGGAAGGCATCAGCGCGCGGCGCAAGCGCAACATGGGCCGGGTGCGCGCGCTGCATGATCTGAAGGCGCAGCGCGCAGGCCAGATCAAGCGCCAGGGCACCGCAGAATTTGCACTGGATTCGGCGCCTAAATCGGGCCGCAAGGTGATCGAGGCGGAAGGGCTGACCAAGGCCTATGGCGACAAGCAGATCGTCAGGAATTTCTCGCTGAAAGTGCAGCGCGGCGACCGGGTGGCCTTTGTCGGCCCCAACGGCACCGGCAAGACCACGCTGCTGAAGATGCTGCTGGGTCAGGAAGCCCCGGATGAGGGCACGGTGAAACTGGGCACGGGGCTGGAGGTTGCCCTGTTTGACCAGGCGCGCGACCAGCTGGATCCGGAGATGAGCCTGTGGGACAATCTGACCAGCGATCCGGGCATGCGGGTCTCGGGCAAGGCGGACCAGGTGATGGTGCGCGGCAATCCGAAACATGTTGTCGGCTATCTCAAGGACTATCTGTTCGACGAACGCCAGGCCCGTGCGCCGGTGCGGTCCCTGTCGGGCGGCGAAAAGGCGCGGCTGCTGCTGGCCAAGCTGATGGCGCGCCAGAGCAATATGCTGGTGCTGGACGAACCGACCAACGATCTGGACGTCGAAACGCTGGATCTGCTGCAGGAGCTTCTGGACAATTACGACGGTACCGTGCTGCTGGTCAGCCACGACCGCGATTTCCTGGACCGGGTGGCCACGCAGACCATTGCCATGGAAGGCAATGGCCAGGCGGTGGCCTATGCCGGCGGCTGGAGCGACTACCGCAGCCAGCGGGCTCCGGACGCGGCGCCGGCAGCCGAGAAGGCCAAGGCTGCGAAATCTGCCAAGCCGAAGCAGGAGCAGAAGGCCAAGGCAGGCCTGTCGTTCACCGAAAAGCATCGGCTGGAGGCGCTTCCGGGCGAGATGGAGCGGCTGGAGAAGGAAATCGCCAAGCTGGAAGAGCTGATGGCGGATCCCGAACTGTTCACCCGCGAGCCGGTGAAGTTCAAGAAAGCCACCGAAGCGCTTGTGGAACGGCAGGAGAAACTGGCCGCCTCCGAAGAGGAATGGCTGGAGCTGGAGGAAAAGTCCGAAGCAGGCTGACGCCTTATAGTGGACAAGATGCTTTGAATTCGCGCCAATTGCCCTATATCCTGTCAAGGAAACTGGGGGCAGTTGATGACAGTATTCCTGCGCATTATTGCAGTAAGTGCAGCGGCTTCGCTCTGTGCGGAGGCCGCCGCGGCCGACGTGCTGGGCACCAGAAGCCAGCGCAACCTCTTTGCATCGCAACTGAAGGTCCTCGATGGCCGCGCCTCCAGCCAATACCGCCATTCCGAGCGGCTGAAGCCGGAGCGGGACAGCGGCGGGGCAGGCGGGATGCTGCCTTATACCGGCAAGTACCGGGGCATCTACATGGATATGGCGCGCGCGGCGGCAAAGCAGCATGACATTCCCGAGGATCTGTTCCTGCGTCTGGTGCAGCAGGAGAG
>CAJXHQ010000143.1 GCA_913054485.1 uncultured Paracoccaceae bacterium | reverse complement strand
GGTCTTACTGAATCGCGCCCGGAGGAGATGGCAAAAGCAATGAACGGACAAAACTCTGTGACCCGGTCGCCCGAAGGGCTTGCCGCTGCCGCGGATGCGGTGCCGAAACAGGGCGGGCTGCCGCCGGTGCAGCTGTGGAACCCGCCCTATAGTGGCGATCTGGACATGCGGATTGCGCGCGACGGCACCTGGTATCACGAGGGCGGCGTGATCAGACGGCCCGCGATGGTGAAGCTGTTCTCCTCGATCCTGAAGCTGGAAGACGGCAAGTTTTTCCTGGTGACCCCGGTGGAAAAGGTGGGGATCAGCGTGGAGGACGCGCCGTTTGTGGCGGTGGATTGCGATGCAACGGGCGCAGGTGCGGCACAGCTGCTGAGTTTCACCACCCATGTGGGCGACCGGGTTGCGGCCGGTCCGGACAATCCGATCAGGGTGGCAACGTCTGAGGGCAGCGGGGGGCCGTCGCCCTACGTCATGGTCCGTGCCGGTCTGGAGGCGCGGATCGACCGTAAGACCTTCTATCGCATCGTGGATCTGGGCGTGCACCGGGACGGCTGGTTCGGCTTGTGGTCGGGGGGGGCGTTTTTCCCGCTGATGGCGTCAGCCACGCTGGAAGCCTGACGGCGCAGCTTTTGCCGCAGGCCCTGCGAAGCCGCCTCGCCGATGCCCGCAATCGTGGCACTGCAGGCCAGAAGCCAGTTTCATCCTGCGTCAGGCGCTTTGCTGCGGAGCACGCGCCGGGAGTAAGCGTCATTCCGCCTGATCTGTCGAATTTTCGTAAAACGGCCCCTCCATTAGGGGGCAACTGCGGGCATACTCGGGCGTAGGATCCGGCGTTTCTGGCTGGAAACCGAACAATCTGTCGTTTTCCGCATCTTGGCATTGCCGCGCGGGCCGCGATAATCGGGGGTGAAACGAGGAGACCCGCATGCCCAAGTTCGCTGCAAATATTTCACTGCTGTTTTCAGAGCTGCCCTACCTGGACAGGTTCAGCGCAGCGGCCTCTGCGGGGTTTGGGGCGGTGGAGGTCCTGGCACCCTATGAGGTGGCCGCAAAAGAGACGCAGCGGGCGCTTCTGGCCAACGCGCTGGAGCTGGTGCTGATCAACGCGCCGCCGCCGAATTACACTGGCGGCACGCCGGGCTTCGCGGCCATTCCGGGCGGTGGTGACAGGTTTCAGCGCGATATCCGCCGGGTGCTGCGCTACGCAGAGGTTCTGAAGCCGCAGAAGATCCATGTGATGGCCGGCTATGAGAAAGGGCCGGAGGCGCGTGATGCCTTTGTGCGCAACCTGCAATGGGCGGCTGATTTCGCTCCGCAGCAGCAATTCACCATCGAGCCGCTGAATTCGGGCGATCAGCCGGGTTATTTCCTGGATGACTACAATCTGGCTGCCGAAGTTCTGGATGAGGTCGCCAGGCCAAATGCGGGCCTGCAATATGATGCCTATCACGCGCAGATGATCCACGGCGATGCGCTGGCGGTCTGGGAGGCTTTCGGCAACCGAGCTGCCCATGTGCAGATCGGCGCCGCACCTGCGCGCAGCGAGCCCGGCACCGGCCCGGTGGATTTCCCGTTGCTCTTCGCCGCCATAGATGCCAGCGGCTACGACGGCTGGGTCAGTGCCGAATATACCCCCTCGACACAGCGCACGGAAGACAGTCTCACCTGGATGCGTCAGCTGGCTTTGGTCTGACCGCTGACGGGGGCACTTCCGCCCTGTGCCGCGCGTCTTGCGATGCGCCCCAAAGTGTTGGGCCAGGCGCCGCTGCGCGGCGCTGCCTCTCCCTGCAACCCCGCAGCCGCCTGCAAGGCAGCAGTATTTGCCGAAAATCGACCCGGGAACCAAAGCCGTTTTTCATCTTTCCTGAAATACTCCGGGGGAGCCGCTTGCAAAGCGGCGGGGGCAGCGCCCCCTGTTACCCCATCACCTGCCCGCCGGAGCCTGCGTGAGCCGTGCCAC
Source organism: uncultured Paracoccaceae bacterium (assembly GCA_913054485.1). GTDB lineage: Bacteria > Pseudomonadota > Alphaproteobacteria > Rhodobacterales > Rhodobacteraceae > FREY01. Next base: position 5,585 of record CAJXHQ010000143.1, on the reverse strand, counting down.
CAGCCTGCGCACCAGCGGCGCCGCCAAAAAAGCCACGGCAAAGGCAATCGGCCAGCTGAGACTCCAGGCTCCCATCCATTTACCCGCGAACTGCGGGCCAAATCCGACAGCCTTGGATGTGGCCACCGCGGTCACGATGAAGGACATCAGGCCGGAGAGCAGCAGGGAGAACAGGGCAGGAGCAAATCGGGCAGGCAGCATGCAGGGACCTTTGATGAAATCGCCTCATTCATATTCAGAACGCGGAATTCAATCAAGCCCGCAATACCGTCTGAGGAGCCGCCCGGTCGCCTCCTCTTCCCCGCGCCGTGCCGCAGGCAAGGCGCCCGGCCCAACGCTTTAGTGCGCATCGCAAGATGCGCGGCACAGGGGCGGGAGCGCCCCGCCTTCGGTGCAACAGACGGTGGTTAGTGGGCCGGTTAGTGGGCCTCGGCCCAGTTGCTGCCTTGATCGGCATCGACGACGAGTTTCACATCCAGATGCACAGCCGGGCCTGCCGCGCCTTCCATCACCGCGCGCGCCGTGGCGATGGTGTCTTCCACATGGGCCTTGGGCACTTCGAACACCAGTTCATCGTACACCCGCAAGAGCATGCGCGCGTGCAGGTGGGCGATGGCGGCGGGCATGCGGATCATGGCGCGGCGGATGACGTCGGCGGCGGTGCCTTGGATCGGGGCATTGATCGCCGCGCGTTTGGCAAAGCCAGCCTTCGGCCCTTTGGCGGCAATTTCCGGCGTGTGGATCTTGCGCCCGAACAGGGTTTCGACGTGGCCGTGTTCCTTGGCAAATTCTACTGTGCGGTCCATGTATTTGCGGATGCCGGGGAAGCGTTCGAAATAGCGGTCGATGAAGCCCTGGGCGTCCTTGCGCGGGATGCGCAGGTTGCGCGCCAAGCCGAAACCCGAGATGCCATAGATCACACCGAAGTTGATCGCCTTGGCCTGGCGGCGGATATCGGGCGTCATTTCATCCAGTGGCACGTCGAACATCTCGGACGCGGTCATCGCGTGAATGTCCAGCCCGTCGGCAAAGGCCTGTTTCAGTGTATCGATCCCGGCAATATGCGCGAGGATGCGCAACTCGATCTGGCTGTAGTCGAGCGCGACCAGCACATTGCCTTCCTCGGCCACAAAAGCCTCGCGGATGCGGCGGCCTTCTTCGGTGCGGATCGGGATGTTCTGCAGGTTCGGATCAGAGGAGGCCATACGCCCGGTGCTGGCACCCGATTGCAGATAAGAAGTGTGCACCCGGCCGGTGTCTGCGTTGATATGGTCCTGCAGCGCGTCGGTGTAGGTGGACTTCAGTTTTGAAAGCTGCCGCCAGTCCAGCACCCGTCCCGGCAGGTCGTGCTCGGTGGCCAGGTCTTCCAGGATATCCGCGCCGGTGGCATAGGCGCCTGTCTTGCCCTTCTTGCCGCCGGGGATGCCCATTTCATCAAACAGGATCTCGCCCAGCTGCTTGGGCGAGCCGACATTGAAGCTGCGCCCGGCCAGCTCGTGGATTTCTGCCTCCAGGCCTGCCATTTTCTGGGCGAAGGCGTTGGACATACGGGAGAGCACATCGCGGTCGACCTTAACGCCGTGCATCTCCATCTGCGCCAGCACCGGCACCAGCGGGCGCTCCAAGGTCTCGTAGACCTTGGTCACACGTTCCTGATGCAGCTGCGGTTTGAACAGCTGCCAGAGCCGCAGGGTGATGTCGGCGTCCTCAGCGGCATAAGCGGTTGCATCCGCAACCGGCACCTTGTCGAAGGTGATGGCGGATTTGCCGGTGCCCAGCAGCGGCTTGATCGGGATCGGCGTGTGATCGAGATAGCGTTCCGACAGCGCGTCCATGCCGTGGCCGTGAATGCCGGCATGCAGCGCGTAGGACATCAGCATGGTGTCATCAATGGGGGCCACGGTGACGCCGCGCAGGGCAAATATCTTGGCATCATATTTCATGTTCTGGCCGATTTTCACGATGGCCGGATCTTCCAGAACCGGTTTCAGCATCGCCAAAGCCTCGTCCAGCGGCATCTGCCCTTCGGCCAGATCGTCGCTGCCGAACAGATCGTCCTGCGCGGCGGCGCGGTGGGTGAGGGGGATATAGCAGGCCTCACCCGGTTCCACCGCCAGCGAGATGCCGACGAGATCGACCACCATTTCGTCAAGCCCGGTGGTTTCGGTGTCCACGGCGACCCAGCCGCGCTCGCGGATCTGATCGATCCAGGGCTGCAGCTCGGCTGCACTGCGGACGCATTGGTATTTCTCCGCATCAAAAGGCACCGCTTCCGGCGCGCTGTCTGCGGTGGCGGCCGGGGTTGCAGCCTCGGGGATCGCGGGGGCGTCCATGCCCAGCTGATCCGCCATGCGCTTGGTCAGCGTGCGGAATTCCATCTCGGCGAGGAAGCCCAAGAGCACTTCGGGTTCCGGGTCCTTCACCTCCAGATCTTCCAGCGAGAAATCCAGCGCCATGTTGCAGTCCAGCTGCACAAGCCGCTTGGACATCTCGATCTGCTCGCGCTTGTCGATCAGGGTCTGGCGGCGTTTGGGCTGCTTGATCTCTTCGGCGCGATCCAGCAGCGACTCCAGGTCGCCGAATTCATTGATCAGCAGGGCAGCGGTCTTGATGCCGATGCCGGGCGCGCCGGGGACGTTGTCGACGCTATCGCCAGCCAGCGCCTGCACATCGACCACCCGGTCGGGGCCGACGCCGAATTTCTCGACTACGCCGTCGCTGTCGATGCGCTTGTTCTTCATCGCGTCGAGCATCTCGACGCCACCGCCGACCAGCTGCATCAGGTCCTTGTCAGACGAGATGATGGTGCAGCGCCCGCCGGCATCGCGGGCCTGATGGGCGAGGGTGGCGATGATGTCATCGGCCTCAAACCCTTCGATTTCTTTGCAGGCGATGTTGAAGGCGCGGGTGGCGTCGCGGGTCAGGGGAAACTGCGGGCGCAGATCCTCGGGCGCCGGCGGGCGGTTGGCCTTGTAGAGATCATAGAGATCATTGCGGAAGGTCTTGCCCGAGTGATCAAAGATCACCGCCACATGGGTGGGGGCATCGGGGCCGGTGTTGTTCTCCACATAGCGCTGCAGCATGTTGCAAAAGCCCGAGACGGCGCCGATGGGCAGCCCGTCGGACTTGCGCGTGAGCGGCGGCAGCGCGTGGTAGGCGCGGAAAATAAAGGCGGATCCGTCGATCAGATGCAGATGGCATCCCTTGCCGAACTGAGTGGTCTCCATGGCCTCGCGCGCTCCCCGGGTTTTTGGCGGATGTGGTTGGCAAGTGTTATCGGGGATTGCGGGCAGGAGGGCAATTGGAGTTTGGGTGATGGTGTGCTGCGCTTTGCTTGCAACTTGTTTGTCGAGAGGGGGTGTTGTAATAGGTGTTTGATATTGTTTGTTTTTATAGGTGCGTTCGAAATTGAAGGTTCATACTATGCTTTCCGAACTACTGGGATGGTTAGACTTCACGAAATCTGTAGCTTTGACCGGCCTAACTCTGTCTCTGGTAAGCTTGTTGTTCAGCTGGTCGAATAGACGCATGGCTTTGAAACAAGAGGCACGCAAAGTGCCTAATTTGGTTCCAAGTTTGCTTCATTGCTATTTTCAGGAAGGTCGAGGTCGCACAGGAAGGATGTACGCTTGCCAAGTTGAGATTGCCAATCCTTCCGACAACAACAATGCCGTCGCCTTTGCGGAATTGGTGATTAGCTATAGGAAGGCTGACCCTGTTGTTTTTATTATGAAACTGAAGCAGGAAGAAACTCCGGCGGAGTTCTTTAAAGCGGTAGCCACTGGCCACCTTCAGCTGCCACTGAATATGGCCGCCCATAGTGCAAGTACGGGGTGGTTGTTTTTTCACCTGCCTGCTCCATTGACGGATGGAATGGTGATCGACAGCCTCGGGCTGGAATTCAATGACCCGCACGGGCAAGTTTTTGACATTAAACCATTGCTTCCGAGAGAATTTCTTGATGAGACAGATCGTTAAACTTCGCAAGCGACTTGTAGTGAGCTCCGAAATAGAACGCCAACCAGTGACTATTGTTGGGGATGCTGCCATCGCCACCAAATTGGTTGGGCACGGATGTCTGGTGCCTCTTGTGATTTTCGATGCTGATCAGAGGCCTGACCTCAGGGAGGTTATAGAGGCCCAAGCCCACTTGCCTTCAGGTGATGTTTCGTCCCAATGGGCGACCTTGGATGTAAAGAAAACCTATACGCACTTTGCGCTTATTTTGACTTTCGTTCGGCCGGTTGCGCGAGTGGCTATTGTTGAATTTGAAGTAGCGGGTCAGGGGATCATCGTTGAGCAGATTTTCCAGGCGAGCGCCTTATATATTCAAGCAGGAAAGCCGGGCGACAGAGTGAGTTTGGACTCCGAGAATCCTAAGATCCTAGTGCAGGTTCCTGAGACTGGCGCGCGCAAGCACTGGGAAAAGATATTCAAGAAGGCAATTTATCGAAAATTCCGAAATGAGGGGCTAAAGCGCGCAAAGGCTAAGACTGCGGTTCAGATGTACCTAGAAAAAATTAGAGAAGTCTCAGAGCTGCGAATCTAAACCTGCCGCCTTTTCCGTCTTAGAACACCCCCATCGCCAGTCCCGCACCCATCGCCTGACCTAGTTCCCGGCAGGGTTCCAGCTGTTCCTCCGCTATGGCCTTCTCTGCCAGAATATCCTCTGGCGTCTGCGCATGGGTGCAGAGGATCAGCGGCGGCTGGACCTCTTTCAGCCGCCAGCCGGTGGCGATACGGGCGAGCTGGCGGGCGGCGTTTTGCCCATCTGACCCGGCGCAGATCATCTGCGCGTAAGGCCGGCCCTCGATGCGGCCCAGCACAGGGTAATAGCAGCGGTCGAAAAACTCTTTCATCTGCCCCGAGAGGGCCGCGAGGTTTTCCGGTGCGCAGAACAGGTAGCCATCTGCCGCCAGCAGGTCCTCCGGAGTGGCGTCTTCCGCCTGTTTCAGGACGGTGTCCGTTTCATTCCGGGCAGCTTGGGCGGCGGCTTTAGCCATCTGGCGGCTGCCGCCGGTGCGGCTGTGATAGATGATCAGAAGCTGTGCCATTTGGTCCTGCGGAGCTGAGACGTGCCGCGGTGATCTTGGGCGAGCGCGGCGCGGAACAAAAGCCCTGCGCGCAGGCAGATACGAAAAAAGCGCCACGGGGGTTTTCCGGGCGCTTCACTCAATCACTTGGGCCGCGGGATCAGCCTGCCGCTTTGTCCGCGTGGTCCTTGTGGACATATTTGCAGTCGCAGTAGCCGCATTCGACAAACCCGGTATCCTCGGGGATCTGCAGATAGACGCGGGGGTGGCCAAGCGCGCCCTCGCCGCCGTCGCAGGCCACGCGGTAGGTATCCACAATCTTGGTTTCAGGCGCTTTGATGGTCATCTCTGGCAGTCCTCAGGGATTTCGGTTAGGCGCTATTTAGAGCGAAGGCACATTCGGGGGCAAGGGCCGCGATGACACAGGATGCGATCCGTATTGAAGGGCTGCGCAAGACCTACAGGGGCGTGAAGGGCCAGCCGGAGAAACAGGCGCTGAAGGGCGTTGATCTGACGGTGCCCCGAGGGTCCGTGTTTGGCCTCCTGGGCCCC
>CAJXHQ010000142.1 GCA_913054485.1 uncultured Paracoccaceae bacterium | reverse complement strand
ATGTTGGCCATGATATTGGTATGGGCCAGCCAGCCGGGCAGGGGTTTGCCGGCGATCTTGGCAAGCGCGATCAGCCGCCGGGCAATGCCGCCGGTGGACATGATATTGCCCGCCAGAACAAACAGCGGCAGCGCCAGCAGGGTGAAACTGTCAAAACCGCCGACCATCTTCTGCGGCAGAATGAAGATGGCCTTTTCGATCGGGAACATGATCGCGAGGGTGGCAAAGGTCGACAGCCCCATGGCAAAGCTGATCGGCACGCCGATCGCCATCAGGGCGAAGAAGACGAAGAAAAGCTGTATGAGTGGGTAGTAGTCCATTATTCGTGTTCCTCATCGACGATGAAGTCTTCCAGAGACTCTTCTTTGTCATTGGGGCCGGCCGCGCGCGGGCCAAGCGCGGTGCGGAAAATATCAATGCAATACAAAAGCATCAGCCCGCCGGTGAGCGGCACGATCATGTAGACGTAGCCCATCGGCAGCCGCAGAGTCGGGGTGACCTGGCCCTTGGCCACGGTCTGCAGGCCAAGCCGCAGCCCGCCGATGATCAGGATCGCCACGAAGATCAGCACCGCCGTGGCCTGCAGCAGTGCCAGGATCCGCTTCGGCGTGCCCGGCTCCAGGCTGGTAAAGAGGTCAATGGCCAGGTGGCGGCGCTGGCCAAGCACATAGGCCGCGCCGAGAAGCGAGAACCACATCAGAATAAAGCGGCCGATCTCATCGGTGACAACACTGGGCGCGGGCATGACATAGCGTGACAGCACCTGCCAAGAGACGCAGATGACCAGAACGGTCGCTGCAATGATCAGCAGGGTGCGCAATATGGCGTCAGCCCCCCTAATGATTGACTGCATGTGTGATTCCTCCTCCACCGTTTGTTTAGGGTTGACCATTTTTCCGAATGTAGGTCAACCAATTCCGCGGCAGACGGCTATTCTGGCAAATATTCACTTTTTTGGTTGACCTTTAGCGAATCCCTGCCCTTAATCCGCCCATCGACGCGCCGGTGTTGTTACGGCGTATCCGAGGAGGAGAGAAACTAATGACTGTACATTTCAAAGGCCTGATGTCTGCGGCTGCTGCTGGTGCTTTGGCACTGGCCTTCACAGCGGCCCCCGCGCTGGCCAAAACCTTGAAACTGAACCACAATAACCCGGAATCCAGCGTGACCGGCCAGTCGTTCAACTTCTTTGCCGACCGTGTGGCAGAGCTGTCCGGCGGCGATCTGAAGGTGCGTATTTTCCACGCGGGCCAGCTGGGTTCGCAGCGCGAATCCATGGAGCTGGTGCAGGAAGGCGCACTCGACATGGCCAAGACCAACGCCTCCGAAATGGAAGCGTTCGAACCGCTCTATTCCGCGTTCAACCTGCCCTATATGTTTGAATCCAAGGCGCATGCCGCCGCGGTTCTGAAGGGCGACATCGGCACCCAGGTTCTGGATGCAACTGCTGACAAAGGCTTTGTCGGCCTGGGCTTCCTTTATGAGGGTGCGCGGTCCTTCTACACCAAGGGCGATGCCTCTTCGCTGGAAGACCTGAAGGGTCTGAAGATCCGGGTTCAGCCCTCGCCGACCGCGATCCGCATGGTCGAGCTGCTGGGTGCCCAGCCGACCCCGATTTCCTGGGGTGAACTGTACTCTGCACTGCAGCAGGGTGTTGTCGACGGTGCCGAAAACAACCCCGCCGCGCTGACCGACGTGCGCCACGGCGAGGTTGCCAAGCACTTCATGGTCAACCAGCACACCATGATCCCGGCGGTTTATGTGATCTCTACCGAAGTTTGGAACGGCCTCGGCGAAGACGAGCAGAAGACCCTGCGCCAGGCCGCTCTGGATACCTTCGACTTCCAGATGAACGCCTGGGATGCGCATATCGAAAAGCAGATCGAAGTCGCCAAATCCGAGATGGGCGTTTCTTTCTACGAGGTGGACAAGACCCCCTTCATCAACGCGGTTTCTCCGATGATCGACGAAGCGGTTGCTGCCAATCCCGACCTGAAGCCGCTGGTTGACGGCATCAAGGCTCTGGCGAAATAAAACGCTGAAAGACAAGAGGTTGCGCGATGACTGAAGAACACAATCCCATCGAAGACGGCTACGCGATCCTGCACAACGAGGACTATGAGGCCCCGTATCGCGGCAAGATCATCGGCAACGAGGGATGGTTGTTCAACACCAGCCGCCGCGCAACCTCGCTGAACGGGGAGTGGGCTTTTGCCCACGACCTGCACTTCAACGGCCTGCGCTCCAAGTGGTTCCAGATGGAGCCCGCCGCGCCCGAGGACCGTTACTTTCCCTATGACTGGGACCCTTTCAATTCCGACACCACCACGGTGCCGTCGAACTGGCAGACCGAGGATGAGAGGCTCTATCTCTTTGAAGGTGCCGGCTGGTATGCGCGCACCATCAGCAAGGCGGACCTGCCGGATGCGGCCCGCCACTTCCTGCGCATTGGGGCTGCGGCCTATGAGTGCAAAGTTTTCCTGAACGGAGCATACCTGGGCCGCCACCAAGGGGCCTCCACACCCTTTGCGGTTGAGCTGACAGATCAGCTGCGCGACGGCGACAACTACCTGATGCTCTGTGTCGACAATTTGCGCACCCTTGACCGCGTGCCGATGCGCCATACCGACTGGTTCAACTACGGCGGTGTCTACCGCGAGGTTGAAATCTACTCGACCCCTGAGGCCATCGTGCGTGACATGTTCGTCTCGCTGGTGCCGGACGGCGCATTCAACAAGATCCGCATCGAGGCGGAGCTGGACGGCGCTTTGGCCGAGGCCCGTTTCTAAGTCCCCGAGCTTGGCATTGATGAGACCCTGACCGTTGCGGACGGCAAAGCCGAAGCTGTAATCAGCGCGAGCCCCGAACTCTGGGCCCCCGGCAACCCCAAACTCTACGACCTGTCGCTGACCTTCGGTGAGGACCGCGTGGAAGACCGTGTCGGTTTCCGCGAAATCCGCCGCGAAGGCACTGACGTCGTGCTGAACGGTAGGCCGATCTACCTGCGCGGCATCTCTGTCCATGAGGATGACGACAAGCGCGGCAAGGTGAACAGCGAAGAGGACCTGAACCGCCGCTTCGCCCACGCTAAGGAACTGGGCTGCAACTTCATCCGTCTGGCCCATTACCCGCACCACGAGGCGGCCGCCAAGAAGGCGGATGAGCTGGGTATCATGCTCTGGGAAGAGGTGCCGGTCTACTGGGCGATCGATTTCCTGAATGAAGGCACCAAGCGCGACGCCGACAACCAGCTGCGCGAGCTGATCCGCCGCGACCGCAACCGCGCCTCGGTCATCATCTGGTCGGTCGGCAATGAAAACCCCGACAGCGATCCGCGCTTTGACTTCATGAAGGGCCTTGCCGACACCTGCAAGGAGCTGGACCCGACGCGCCTGACCTCGGCTGCCTGCCTGGTCAGCCATGACAAGCTGGCCATCGCCGACCGTCTGGCAGAGGTGATCGATATCATCGGCATCAATGAATACTACGGCTGGTATCTGCCCGACTATGAAGAGTTGATCACCGTGGGCGAGAACTCCAAGCCGGATCGCCCGGTGGTGATCACCGAAACCGGTGCTGATGCGGTGATCCCGGCCCATGGCGGTCTGGAAAGCGGCAAGTTCTCCGAGGCCTACATGGCCGAGGTCTACACCCGCCAGATCGAGATCCTGGAGAAGCTGGACTACGTAAAGGGCATTTCCCCTTGGATCCTTTACGACTTCCGCGCGGAACGCCGCCAGAACAAGTGGCAGAAGGGCTGGAACCGCAAGGGGCTGATCGCGCAGGATAAGGAAACCAAGAAGGCCGGATTCCACATCATGGCCGAGTTCTACCACCGCAAAGCGGCAGAAGAAGACAGCTGAGCCGGGCTTTTACTGCGGCCGTCATCCGGATAAGAATGGCGGCCATCCACATGGCTGAGAGGGCTCCATGAGCGCACGAAAATACCGCGAGATCGCCGAAACCCTTCGGGACCTGCTGCGGCAGGGGCAATGGCAGGTGGGCGAGCGCCTGCCGCCGGAGCGTGCGCTATCGGCCCAACTGGAGGTGCCGCGCGCCACGGTGCGCGAGGCGCTGATCGTGCTGGAAGTCGAGGGGCTGGTCGAAGTGCGCCATGCTTCGGGGATCTATGTGAAGATGATCCCTTCGGATGCGGCGCTGCCGTCGCTGGCGGGGATCGAGGATTTCGGCCCCTTCGAGCTTTTGCGCGCGCGCCAGGTATTGGAAAGCGCCATTGCCGCAAGCGCTGCGCTGACCGTGACGGACGAACAAATCGCGCGCATGGAAGAGGCGCTGGCCCAGGAAGAGCGCGATATCGAAGAGGAGCGCGGCTCTTATGAAGGGGATGCGCTGTTCCACCACCTGGTGGCGGAGGCGAGCCAGAACCCAGCGCTGATCGCGACGATGGAGCTTCTGTGGTCGATGCGGCAGAAATCCGAACTGTGGACCCGGCTGCACACGCGCATTTTCGATGACGGTTACCGGCGCAGCTGGTCGGCGCAGCACCGCGAAATCCTGAATGGATTGCGCCGCCGCGATCCCGAAACCGCCCGCGCCGCCATGTGGCGGCATCTGGGCAGCGTGACAGAGACGCTTCTGCGCCTGTCCGATCCTGAAACCGGGGCGGTGCCCGGCCCTTTCGGGCTGGTGGGCGGCCCGCGGTCTTATTCTACCGGCTGAGGAGGCCACACAGGTGAATAGCAATTTGTCCGTCCTCTCCATTGGCGAGGCGATGGTGGAGTTTTTCCGCGACGATGCGGGCCATTGGCATCAGGGTTTTGCCGGCGATACGCTGAACATGGCCTGGGGGCTGCGCGCGCAGCTGCCGGACAGTACATGTGTTGACTATGTCAGCCGTGCCGGCACCGATCCTTTTTCGCAGCGGTTCCGCGGTTTTCTGGAAGAAAACGGCATCGGCACCGCGCATGTGGGCACCGACCCCGAACGCGGCATCGGGCTTTACACGATCGAGACTGACGACATGGGCGAGCGCAGCTTCTCCTATTGGCGCAGCGCTTCGGCGGCGCGCCGGTTTGCCGATGACATTCCCGCCCTGACAGCGGCCTGCGCGGCAGCGGATCTTGTCTACCTGTCCGGGATTTCACTGGCCATTCTGGACGATGCGGCCTGTGATGCGCTCATTGACGCTTTAGGCGAGCGCGGCAGCCGGGGGTTCAAACTGGCATTTGACCCCAATATCCGCCCAAAACTCTGGCAGGATCCGAACCGTATCGCACCGGTGATCGAAGCGATGGCGGCCAAGTCCGACATCCTTCTGCCCACCCATGACGATGAAGCCGCCGCCTTTGGCGACAGGGATGCTGCCGCCACCCGGGCGCGCTATGCGGGGCTTGGCGTTCCGGAAGTTGTGGCCAAAGACGGCATCCGGCCGACTCAGGTGTTTGCGGAAGGTGAAGACCTGTCGCTTGACGTGCCCGAAGCGGTCAAGCCGCTGGACACCACTGGGGCAGGCGACAGTTTCAACGCAGCTTACTTGGCAAGCCGCCTGAAGGGCGGCACAGTGACCGAAGCCGTCCGCACGGCGCAGCGTGTCTCTGCCCTGACCGTGCAGCGCCGCGGCGCGCTGGTGCCCATGCAGCAGATCCGCGCAGCGGCCGGGGCCTAGCGCAGCCGTGCCGGAGACAGGGCCGCGACTGTGCCGCGGTCCAGCTCCGGAGCCCGCCCGCCGGCCAGATCGGCCAGCAGCCGCGCGGCGGCCGGGGCGGTCTGCATGCCGTAACCGCCCTGGGCTGCGCACCAGAAGAACGCGCTGTCTGCGGGCTCACACCCAAGCACCAGCGCGCCATCGGACACGAAACTGCGCAGGCCGGCCCAGTTGGCTTCCACCCGGGTCACCGGCTCGGTGACCATCTCCTCATAGCGCGCCAGCCCTTCGGCCAGCACCATGTCGTCGGCATAGGCATCCATCGGTTCCACCGGATCCGCATCCGCCGGGGAAACCAGCAGCTTGCCTGCGTCGGGCTTGGCATACCAGCGCTCGCCCACGCCCATCAGCATTGGCCAGCCGGTCACATCCTGCCCGCCGGGTGCAGGCAGCCGCGCCATGGAGCGGCGTTTCGGGATGATACCAATGGGCGCAATGCCGGCCATCACCGCGATCTGGTCCACCCAGGCGCCGGCAGCATTTACCAGGGTGCGCGCTTCAAAGACCGTGTCGCCTGCGGTGACTTCCCAGCCCTTCGGCGTTCGTTTGATCGCGCGCACCGCTTGGCGGCAAAGGATCTCTGCGCCTTTGGCACGGGCGGATTTGGCGAAATCCTGCAACAGCCGGTCCGCATCCAGATCCATGGCGTCCTCGTGCAGGGCAGCCATCGTGACCCGTTCGGGCCGCAGAACCGGAACCCGGGCAAGCGCCTCTTGTGCCGGGATGCCATGCAAGGCCAGATCTGCCCTGTCGCGGGCAAACCCCTCTTCTTCGCCGGGGCCGCCCACCAGCATGAACCCGCGGGCAGAGAGGTAGCCGTTGCCGCGGTGATGCGCCGCGCTGGCGCGGTTCAGGGCGACAACGGCGGGGTTGCCGTAATTCTCTTCGAACATCGCCGCGGAACGGCCCGAGGCGTGATAGCCGAGCGCATCTTCCATCTCCAGCAGGGTGACGCTGCCAAGGTCAGACAGCGCGGCTGCGGCGCTGACGCCCGCAATGCCGCCGCCAATGATCAGAAAATCCTGCATCAGGCTTCCTCCAGCCGGTCATCCGCCGGGGGCGGCGTAGGGGTGAGCGCGGCAAGCCGCGCATAAAGCGCCGGCTCCATCGCGCAGTCCAGCGCTGCCAGAGAAGGCGCGAGCTGCTCCGGGCTGCGGGCCGAGATGATCGGCGAAGGCCGCGCGGGGTGCGCCGCGGCCCAGGCCACCGCCAGCGTGGCCGGGTGCAGCCCCAGGTCTGCCGCGATACCTGCGAGTTTCCCGCCGGCTTCGTCCATCCAGGAATGGCCGTACCGTGCCCGGTACCGCGCATCTTCGGTCAGCCGCCCTTTGCCGGCCCCTGCGTATTTCCCGGTCAGCGTGCCTGCCCCAAGCGGGGAATAGGTAGCGGCCAGAATGCCTTCGCTGGCGCACATTGGCAGGATCTCTACCTCGGCCTGGCGTTTCACAAGCGAATACATCGGCTGCAATACATCCACCCTTAACCCCAGCGGCGCGCCAGCCATCGCGGCCTTCATCACCTGCCAGGCGGCAAAGTTGGACAGGCCCAGATAGCGGAAATTGCCCGCGCGTTTCTGCTGCTGGAACCAGCTCAGCGTCACCTCCAGCGGTGTCCCGGCGTCAAAACGGTGCAAGTAGAGGATATCCACCATCTCCATTCCCAGCCGCCGGCGGCTTTCGTCGAACTGGGCCTGCAGGTTTTCCGGTCCTGCGCCACCAATATAGCCTGCCTTGGTGGCAATCAGCAGGTCTTCACGCCGGCCCCTGGCGAATTGGCCCAGAAGGGCCTCGGCCTGTCCGTCGGTATAGACATGGGCGGTGTCAAAATGGTTCAGCCCCGCCGTGCGGCAGGCGTCAAACATGGCGCGGCTTTGCGCAGCATCGGCGCGTCCGTCGAACTGCATGGTGCCGAAGGCA
>CAJXHQ010000141.1 GCA_913054485.1 uncultured Paracoccaceae bacterium | reverse complement strand
GTGTAGGGCGCAAGGACCTCGGGCAGCTTGACCGAACCATCCGCCTGCTGGCCGTTCTCCAGCACCGCGATCAGCGTGCGCCCCACCGCAAGGCCAGAACCGTTCAGCGTGTGCACAAACCCTGGCTTGCCGCCATCGGCAGGCTTGAAACGGGCGTTCATGCGGCGCGCCTGGAAGTCGCCGCAGACCGAGACAGACGAAATCTCGCGGTAGGTGTTCTGGCCGGGCAGCCAGACCTCGATGTCATGGGTGCGTTGCGCACCAAACCCCATGTCGCCGGTGCAAAGCACAACCGTGCGATAGGCCAGCCCGAGTTTTTCCAGAATGCCTTCCGCGCAGCGCGTCATGCGGTCGTGTTCTTCGATGCTCTTGTCCGGATGGGTGATCGAAACCATCTCCACCTTCTCGAACTGGTGCTGGCGCAGCATGCCCGAGGTATCGCGGCCGGCACTGCCCGCTTCGGAGCGGAAGCACTGGGTATGCGCGGCATAGCGGCGGGGCAGGTAGTTTTCCTCCACCGTGACGCCATTGACGATATTGGTCAGCGTCACCTCGGCGGTGGGCACCAGCCACCAGCCATTGGTGGTCTGATAGCTGTCCTCGCCGAATTTCGGCAGCTGACCTGTGCCATACATCATCTCTTCGCGCACCAGCACAGGGGTCCAGGTCTCGGTCAGGCCGTTTTCCTCGACATGGGTGTTCAGCATGAACTGGGCCAGGGCACGGTGGATGCGGGCCACGGCGCCGGACAGCACCACAAAACGGCTGCCCGAGAGCTTGGCGGCGGTTTCGAAATCCATACCGGACTTTACCGCCTCGATCTCGAAATGCTCCTTGGCGTCGAAATCCAGTTGTGTCGGCTCGCCCCATTTGCGGATCTCGACGTTGTCGTTCTCATCTGCGCCCAGCGGCGTGTCCGGGTGGGCCAGGTTGGGGATCACTTCCAGCGCCGCTGTCAGCTTGGCGTCCAGCTCTTTGGCCTCGGTCTGCAGCTGCGCCACTTCGGCTTTCTTGCCGGCCACTTCACCGCGCAGGCGCTGGAACTCTTCCTCGTCGCCCTTGGCCTTGGCGGCGCCGATCAGCTTGGCCGCCTTGTTCTGGTCGGCCTGGGCGGTCTCGGCGGCCAGGATCTTGGCGCGGCGCTCTTCGTCGAGGGCGAGGATCGAAGACGACACCGGCGCATCCCCGCGCCGGGCAACGGCGGCATCAAAAGCGGCAGGGTTTTCGCGGATTGCACGGATGTCATGCATGTCTCTCTCGCTCCTTCAAAAGGGGTGTTGAATCAGTGGTTCCACCTATGCCGCAAGGGCGCAGAAAGGGGAAGCGGAGATATGGCGTTCGATCCAGCCCCGCAGCTACTGGGCCACCACCCTGCCAGCCCTGTCCCGCCTGGACGATAGGCCGGGCGTTGCCCGAACCGCCCCCGTCACGCTGGAAGCGTGCCTCCGGCACGACGCGGGCGATACGCCCACCCCTCGGTCCGGGCGCTGCCCTCGGGGTTACTCTTCCCGCGCCAGCTCACCGTTCCATTCGTTCTCGGCAATCTTCGGATCGGGCGTGTCGGCGATGTAGCTGGGGGTCATGATCTGCACCTTGTTCTCGTTGAACACCGCGACGATGTTCTGGTGCAAGTCGGACTTGATCCGCGGGATCTCGGCCCCGCGGGTGGAATAGGCGTTGACCTGGTAGTTGATCGCGTAATCCGCCAAAGCCGCCCAGAGAACAAAGGGTTCAGGGGAGTTCTTCAGCCCCTCGGTGCGGCGGGCGGCCTCGATCAGCATGGCCTCGACCTTGGCGGGGGTCTCCTCGTATCCGATGCCCACGGTGGTGTGCAGCAGCAGCCCGCGCCCGTCGGTCTGTTTGGAGAAATTCACCACCTCGGAATTCAACAGCTGCGCATTGGGGATCGAGATCAGCTCGTTCTTGATCGACTTCAGGTGCGTCTCCATCAGCTTGATCTGCACCACGTCGCCGATGTGTTCGCCCACTTTGATGCGGTCGCCGATGGAGGTGGAGCGGCGGTAGATCACAAACAGCCCGGCCAGCACATTGCCGACCACGGAGTTTGCACCCAGCGACAGCATCGCACCCAGAAGGATCGTCAGCCCCTGGAAGGCGGCCGAGTCTGATCCCGGAATGTAAGGAAAGGCAAAGACCAGCGCGATCATGATGAAGAGCGCGCGCAAGATATTGAAGGTCGGGTTGATCCAGTGGGTCTCAAAATCGCCGAGGTCAAAGGTGCCTGCCGCCACCGCGTCAAAGAACACCCGCATACCTTTGATAACATATTGGGTCAGCAGGGCGATGATGCCCAGCGTGATCAGGTTGGGGATGTAGCGGATGAAGCCGAGCACGATATGCAGCACCGGTTCGGTCACGTAGGTCAGCAGGATCTGCGCCACGTAGCGGGTTTCGGGGAAGGCCAGCAGGATGAAGCTGAGGTAGTAATAGGTGCCCAAAAAGAAGACCGTCAGCAGCACCAGGTTCACCGCATAGCGGATCAGCGCGGCGATGGCTTCGGCCTGGACCTTGGCGTTGGTGGCGTTCTCCACGGAAGCGAAATGCCTGTTCACCAGCTGGGTGATGCGCCGTTTCAGGCGCCGGTAGAGCCAGTGCATGACAAAGCAGAAGACGGCAAAGCCGAGTGTCCACAGGGCCACCTCGATGACCGAGGAGATCAGCGCCTCATCGGTGCGGGCGGCGCGGTAGGCGAGGATCGCCTCGGCGACGGCGTCGGACTGCACGCGGGCCAGCACGTTGATGTCCAGCTGCTCCAGCTCGGCATCGGCCTTGGTGACCGAGGTGATCTCCTCGCCGCCGGCGTAGATGTCGATGCCGAGATTGCTGGGTTCAAACGTGATGGCCACCTCTGTCCCGGAGAGGTTTTCGGCGGCGGCGATGATCCGTTCCGCGACATTGGCGGCGCGCTCTTCGGCCGGCAGGGCAGAGGAGCCGCGCAGGGTGAACAGCTCCTCTCCGTCGATGATGACCGGGGCTTTGAAAACGCCAGTGTCCTGGTCTTCGGCAGTTTCCGGCGGCAGGGGATCCTCCTGCGCGGAAAGCGGCGCAAGCGGCAGCCAGAACAGCAGCGCAATCAGCGCGGGCAGGGCGCGCAAAGCGCCGGGTAAACGGTTCAACAACATTACAAAAACACCTCTGATACCGACTATAGGCGGGCAGGCGGGCCTGCCTAGGGCCGTAAAGCCACAGAGCCTGTGTTTTTATGGCTGAAATGCGCCCTCTGGCTGCCTTGCAATGCCGGGACGCAGCGCATAGGTTCCCGATCAAATTTGCGCCCCAATTCCGGGGCGCTTCCTGTTGACAGAAGGAATACCCCATGGATCCCGCCGCACTTGGCCAGTTTCTCCCGCTCATCCTGATCTTCGGTATCATGTACTTCCTGCTGATCCGCCCGCAGCAGAAGAAGGTGAAAGAACACCAGAAGATGATCGACCAGCTGCGCGTGCGCGATCAGGTCGTGACCCAGGGCGGCATGATCGGCAAGGTCTCCAAGGTGAAGGAAGACGGCGAAGTTGAAGTCGAAATCGCGGATGGCGTGAAAGTGCGCATCGTGAAGGCGACCATTGCCCAGGTGCTGAACAAGACCGAGCCTGCGTCTTAAGTTCTGCACGATAACTAACTGAAAAGGCAGGGCAATGCTGCAAATTGATCTCTGGAAGAGGGTGCTGATCTGGCTGGTATGCGTGGCCGGTCTGATGCTTGCCCTGCCAAATGCATTCTACACACGCGTCGAACAGGCCAATGACGCCGCGCTGGAGCTGGTGGCCAAGGGCGAAACGCCCGAACGCCTGGCTGTCGCGGAACAATGGCCGTCCTGGATGCCGTCGGGCCTGGTGAACCTGGGTCTTGACCTGCGCGGCGGTGCGCATCTATTGGCCGAAGTTCAGGTCGAAGACGTCTATGCCGCGCGCATGGATGCGCTCTGGCCGGAGGTGCGCGACGCGCTGCGCCCCGAACGGTCGGCCATCGGCACCTTCCGCCGCCAGCAAGGCCCGGAAGACCAGATTCGCCTGAAGATCTCCAAGCCCGAGGGCATGTCCCGCGCGTTGGAGGTTGTCCGCGGCCTGGCCACGCCGGTCACCAGCCTGACCGGGGCAGGGGCCAATGATATCGAGGTCTCTGCGTCGGGTGATATCCTGACCATCGAACTGTCGGATGCCGAAAAGCTGGCAACCGACGACCGCACCGTGCGCCAGTCCCTGGAGATCGTGCGCCGCCGGATCGACGAGGTCGGCACCCGCGAGCCGACCATTCAGCGCCAGGGCGCTGACCGGATCCTGATCCAGGTGCCGGGCATCGGGTCCGCGTCTGAGCTGAAAGAGATCATCGGCACCACCGCGCAGCTTACCTTCAGCCCGGTCGTCAGCCGTGGCTCCGACCCGGATGCCAATGCAGGTGCCGGTAACAAGGTCATCCCCTCGCTGGACGAGGGCGGCACTTATTACACCATCGAATCTGCCCCTGTTGTGACCGGTGAAGACCTGGTGGATGCGCAGCCAGCATTCGACCAGAACGGCCGCCCTGCGGTGAACTTCCGCTTCAACACCTCGGGCGCGCGCCGCTTCGGGGATTACACCGCGGAAAACATCGGTTCGCCCTTCGCGATTGTACTTGATGACGAGGTCGTCTCAGCGCCGGTGATCCAGTCGCATATCCCTGGCGGCTCCGGCATCATCACCGGCAATTTCACCATCGAGGAAAGCACAAACCTGGCCGTGCTTTTGCGCGCAGGCGCGCTGCCCGCCGGTCTGGACTTCCTGGAAGAGCGCACCATCGGCCCGGAACTGGGGCAGGACAGCATCGACGCCGGTAAGGTCGCCACCGTGGTGGCCTTTGTCGGGGTGCTGGTCTTCATGACGCTCAGCTACGGTCTGTTCGGCCTCTTTGCCAACGTCGCCCTGATGCTGAACATCGGGTTGATCTTCGGCGCGCTCAGCCTGATTGGCGGCACGCTGACCCTGCCGGGTATTGCCGGCATCGTTCTGACCGTCGGCATGGCGGTGGACGCCAACGTGCTGGTCTTTGAACGGATCCGCGAAGAGCTGAAGAATGGCCGCGGCCCGGCACGGGCCATCGATGAGGGCTACTCCAAAGCGCTGAGCGCCATTCTGGATGCCAACATCACCACATTCATCACCGCGGTGATCCTGTTTGCCATGGGCTCCGGTCCGGTGCGCGGCTTTGCGATCACCCTGGGCCTGGGCATCATGACCTCGGTCTTCACCGCGATCTTCGTCACGCGCCTGATGATCGTCATGTGGTATGACCGGCGCCGTCCGAAAACGATCGAGGTGTGATATGCGTTTGAAACTTGTTCCCAATGAAACCTCCTTCGATTTCTTCAGCAAATGGAAGCTGTGGCTGGGGATTTCTGCCCTTCTGATGGTAGTGGGCTTTGCCTCCTTCCTGATCCAGGGGCTGAACTACGGCATCGATTTCCGGGGCGGCACCACGATCCGCACCGAAAGCACGCAAGAAGTGGACGTGGGCGCCTACCGCGACGCCATGGCGGCGCTGGAGCTGGGCGATGTGACCATCACCGAGGTCTTTGATCCCACATTCGACGACGATGAATTTGTCGCCATGATCCGCATCCAGGCCCAGGAAGAGGGCGAGGCGATTTCCGGCGCGATGATCGGTCAGATCCAGACCGCGCTGGACGCGGCGGCACCGGGCATCAAGTTCGAGTCCGTCGAGTCTGTTGGCCCGAAAGTCTCGGGTGAGCTGGTGCAGACTGCGGTGATCGCCGTGGCGCTGGCCATCGGGAAAGTGCTCGTCTACATCTGGCTGCGCTTTGAATGGCAGTTTGCCCTTGGCGCTGTGGCAGCACTTGTGCACGACGTGATCCTGACCATCGGCATCTTCTCGGAACTGCAAATCAAGTTCGACCTGGCGATTATCGCAGCGCTGTTGACCATCGTCGGCTACTCGCTGAACGATACGGTGGTTGTCTTCGACCGCGTGCGGGAAAACCTGCGCAAGTACAAGAAGAAGTCCCTGGCCGAGGTGCTGAACCTGTCGATCAACGAAACCCTCAGCCGGACGATGATGACATCTGTCACCACGCTTCTGGCGCTGGTCTCGCTTTATGTGCTGGGCGGCGACGTGATCCGCGGCTTTGTCTTTGCGATGATCTGGGGCGTGATTGTCGGGACCTATTCCTCGATCTTCGTGGCCTCGGCGATCCTCTTGTATCTGGGCGTGAAACGCGACTGGACCAAGCCGACCAACACGACGGGCAACCAGTTTGCCAATGTCGATGCCTGAGGCCTTTCTGACAGCCCTGGAGACCCCGGGGCTGATCTGGATGGTTCTGACCATTGCAGCCGCGGGCATTGTCCGCGGCTTCACTGGTTTCGGAACCGCGATGATCTTTGTGCCCATCGGGACGATCTTTCTGCCAACGGCGGATGTGGTCTTCCTGATGGCCGTCACCGGCTTGTTCTCCACCACGGCGTTGTTTCCGGCGGCCTGGAAGGAGGCCGACAAGGCCGAGGTTTCGGCGCTGTCGATTGCCGCGGGCATCACCGTGCCTTTTGGTCTGTGGCTGATGGCGCAAATGGATGCGCTGACGCTGCGCTGGGTGGCATCCGGTGTCATAGGGGTCACGCTGGCTGCAGTCATCACCGGCTGGCGCTGGAAGGGCGATATGGGCTGGCCGGGGCGGTTCGGCATTGGCGGCGCGGCAGGCACCGTGGGCGGCATGACCGGACTGACCGGGCCGGTGGTGATCATCTTCTACCTGTCCAGCGCGCGTGACGTCTCCAAGGTGCGGGCCAATACCATTGTCTTTCTGGCAGCGCTTGATGCGGTCATTGTGGCCAATCTGGTGTTTGGCGGGCTGTCCAGCCTGTCGGCGCTTTGGGCGGCGCTGATCCTGTCGGTGCCTTATGTGATCACCACGCTGATCGGCAAAGCGCTGTTCGACCCGGGGCTTGAGAAGATCTACCTCCTGGCCTCATATGCGGTGATCGCGGTGGCGGTGCTGACCGGCCTGCCATTATTTGATTGAACCGGTTTGACTGAGACAGGAGAAATCCGATGCGCCTGAATGAAGTGACCTACAGCGAGGCCCGGCCGGTGGACGGCTACGGCGAGGGATTTTTCCGTATTGGCGGTGAAATATTTAAAGGGGCCGCCTTGACCAGTGTCAAAGGCACAGGGCCCTGGGGCGGCTACGAGGATCAGGCAGCACTGCTGGCGCTGGCCGGAGAGGCGGACGTCCTGTTCATCGGAACCGGGGCCGAGATCGCCCATATTCCGGCCGCCCTGCGCACAGCGCTGGAAGATGCCGGGATCGGCGTCGAAGTGATGAATTCCCCGGCGGCCTGCCGGACTTACAATGTGCTCCTCTCCGAGGGGCGGCGTGTTGCACTTGCCGTGCTGCCGGTCTGACCCGGCACCGCAGGCGCAGCGCGGATAAGAAGAAAGAGAGCAGCAGGCATGAGCCTGAAGGTGACCGATCTGTCCATCGCCCGCGGCGGCGTGCCGGTCCTTGAGGGGCTGAGCTTCGGCTTGCAGGACGGCTGCGCGCTGATCCTGCGCGGCCCCAATGGCATCGGCAAGACAACCCTGCTGCG
>CAJXHQ010000140.1 GCA_913054485.1 uncultured Paracoccaceae bacterium | reverse complement strand
ACGCGCTGAAGGCAGATGGCATAGATGCGCAATCCTTTAATGCACGGCTGCTGTTTGAACCCTGGACCGTTGAAACCAAGACCGGCGGCATGTTCCGGGTCTACACGCCGTTCTGGAAAAGCCTGCGCGGGCGGGCGGTTCCGGGGCTGACACCGGCACCGGCGCGCTTGCCAGCTCCTGGAGCCTGGCCGGACAGCCTGCCAGTGGAGGCGGTAAGCGGCGCAGACAGAATGCGGCGCGGCGGCGCGGTGGTGCGCCTCTATTCCAGGGTTGGCGAAGATGCAGCGGGGCAAAGGCTGGAGAAGTTCCTGTCCGAAACTTTGTTCGATTACAGCGCGCTGCGCGACGTTCCTGCCGAGGATGCCACCTCCGGCCTTTCAGAAAACCTCGCCTGGGGGGAGATCAGCCCGCAGCGTATGTGGCACGGGGCCTGGACGCTTTTGCAGCAGGGCAATGCCGGGGCTGAGACCTTCCTGAAGGAGATCGTCTGGCGCGAGTTCTCCTATCATTTGATGTACCATTCGCCGCGGATCCTCGACCGGAACTGGCGGCCGGAATGGGACAGTTTCCCCTGGCGCGACGGACCATCTGAGACGCTGAGGGCCTGGCGGCGCGGGCAGACCGGATATGACTTCGTGGATGCCGCCATGCGCGAGCTTTACGTGACTGGGAAGATGCACAACAGGGCCAGGATGGTTGTGGCAAGTTTCCTGTGCAAGCATCTGATGATCCACTGGAAACACGGGATGGACTGGTTTGCGGTCTGCCTGACAGACTGGGATCCTGCAGCCAATGCCATGGGCTGGCAATGGGCTGCGGGCAGCGGGCCCGATGCGGCGCCTTTCTTCCGGATCTTCAACCCGGAAAGCCAGCGGAGGAATTTTAATCCCGCAAGCACCTATATTCGGCGATGGATCGCCGAGGGTCAGAGCAACCCGCCGGAGACGGCGCTGGCCTTTTTCGAGGCGGCGCCATCCTCCTGGGGCCTCTCTCCGCACATGCCGCGGGCGCGGCCCATGGTGGATCTGAAAGCAGGCCGCGCGCGGGCGCTTGCGGCCTACAACGCCCGTAAAGTTGCGCCGTAGAAACAGAATTCTTGCCAGACCCCGCCTCGCGTCCTAGCATTTTCCTATACCAGTTGGGGGAAGAGAATGCTTTTCACGACCACCGAAGGTCAGTCTAACCTGCCGCGCTATTTTGCGCCGGTGTTTCAGCAGCTGCAAAATATGGAAGCAGGTCAGCTGGACATTAAACTGCCTGACGGACGTATGTTCCGGGCCAAGGGGCGGCAAGCCGGTTATGTGGCCGAGATCGAAATCCACCATCCCGACAGCTTTGCCAGGCTGATCCGCGAGGGTGATCTGGGCTTTGCCGACGCCTATCTGGAAGATTGGTGGAGCACGCCGGATTTGCAAGCCTTCATGGACCTGATCCACGTCGGACAGGATACCGTCTATGACGGCTTTCCAGGCAGGGCCTTTGTGCGCGCATATGAAAAACTGCGCTTCTGGATGAACCGCAACAACCGGGAGCAGGCGCGCAAGAACATCTCCTATCACTATGATCTGGGGAATGAATTCTATGCGCTCTGGCTGGACCCGACGATGACCTATTCCAGCGCGCTGTTTGAGACCGGCCAGGAAAGCCTGGAAAAGGCGCAGACCGCGAAATACGCCTCCATGGTGGACCGCATGGGTGTGCAGCCCGGCGACCACGTACTGGAGATCGGCTGCGGCTGGGGCGGTTTCGCCGAATATGCCGCCAAGGAACGCGGCCTGAAGGTGACCGGGCTAACCATCAGTGAGGAACAGTTGAAGTACGCCCGGGAGCGCATTGAAAAAGCGGGGCTTTCTGACATGGTTGAGTTCCGGATGCAGGATTACCGGGATTGCGGCGGCACCTTCGACGGAATTGCGTCGATTGAAATGTTTGAAGCGGTCGGAGAGAAATACTGGCCCGCCTATTTCAAGACCGTCCACGACCGGCTGAAGCCCGGCGGCCATGCAACGCTGCAGATCATCACCATCGCGGACAAACGCTGGGAGGTTTATAAGCGCGGGGTGGATTTCATCCAGAAGCACATATTCCCCGGCGGCATGCTGCCCTCGCCCAGTGCCCTGCGCCGCGAGGCCGGGCAGGCGGGGCTGGATGTGGTCGGCTCGGTCGAATTCGGTAGCAGCTATGACCAGACGCTCAGGCGCTGGCGCGAGACATTCAATGGCCGCTGGGACCAGATCCGCGAGATGGGGTTTGACGACAGGTTCCACAAAATGTGGAATTTTTACCTGACCACTTGCGCCGGGGCTTTTAACGCGGGAACCTGCGATGTAACGCAGATTACACTATCGCATCGCTGAACGGACCAAGACCTCATGCCTACCGGAGCCCGGCTGATTGCCGCCCTATGCCTGGCCTTCCTCGCCTTTGTTGTATCGAGCCAGATCATGCCGCTGATGCCCGAGGGCACTGATTTCGGCTATTTCACTCATATAAACATGGTTCTTGGGGTGATCTGCGGCTGGAAGGTGATCGGCAGCCGCGCCGGGCGCGGGACTGTGCCTGCCATCAACAATGGAATCACGGGAACCGCGGTCATGGTGTTCTGGGCGCTGTTCATCCAAGGTTCCTATGAGATGTTCCGCCTGGCCATGCGCAACCGCTATGACGGCCCGTTTGAGGCGCTGTCGGCTATTTTTGTCATCGGGCTGGACTATGCCATCGTCATCGCTGTGCCGCTGGTGATCGGCACCTTGCTGGCGGGCGGAGTGGCCGCTGGCCTTGCTGCAGAACGTGCCAGCAAGATCTGGCGCTGAATTCCCAACTTCAAAAGGCTGTATTGCGTGACCGATATCTTTGTTTACGGAACCCTGCGGTTTGTGCCGCTCTTGGAACTTGTAACCGGAAAAGCCGCCGCTGATCTTGACATCCAGCCCGCGCGGCTGCCCGGCCACCAAGCCTATGCGGTGGCTGGCGAGGCTTTCCCGATGATCCAGGAGTGCAGCGGGGCCAAGGCGCAGGGACTGCTGATCCGCGGTCTGACGGAGGCGGATGTCGCCGCGCTGGATTTCTACGAGGGCGGCTTTGATTTCACCCTGAAACCGCTGGAAGTCCATCTGGACAGCGGTGGCACGTATCCCGTGGATGTCTATTTCCCGGCTCCCGGCCTGTGGCAGGCAGGCGAGGTCTGGGACTTGGACGCCTGGGCAGAGAAATGGGGTGCAATGACCCTGCGGGCGGCAGCGGACATCATGTCCTACCAGGGCCGGATCAGTGCAAAGGAAGCGGCTCGCGCCATGCCCTCGGCCCGCCGCCGGGCGTCATCCTGGCTGGCCTTGCAAGCGCGGCCCGAGGATCCGGCGCATGACCTTTCGGAAGATGTCATCGTGCATGCCCACAAGAGGGCTCATATCGGCTTTTTCGCTTATGAGGAAATGGACCTCCAGTTCCGCCGAAACGACGGCACCCTGAGCCCGGTGATGAACCGCGAGGCCTTCATGAACGGCAATGCCGCCGTGGTTCTGCCCTATGATCCGGCCACCGACGAGGTGCTGGTGGTGGAGCAATTCCGCGCCGCAGTCTATATCGGCGGCGAAACCCGCCCCTGGATGTGGGAGCCGGTCGCCGGGCTGGTTGATCCCGTCGAAACGCCTGAGGAAGCCGCCCGCCGTGAGTCGCCGGAAGAGGCCGGGCTGACCGTGCAAGAGCTGGAATTGGTCGGGGATATCTACTCTTCAAGCGGCTGCCTGACGGAAAAACTGCATGTTTACGTCGGGATTGCAGATTTTTCTCAGCGCGCCGAAGGCGGCGGCCTGGCCGAGGAAGGCGAGGATATCAGGTCAGACGTTCTGCCATTTGAGACTTTGATGGAACGGATTGATGCGAACGCCTATCAGGACATGCCGCTTGTTACTGCCGGGCTGTGGCTGGCGCGCCACCGTGCGCGCCTGCGGGATAAATACGCCTGAGCGGGGGGTTCTTGCCGCAGGGCAATTGCTTCGCTACATCAGGTCTGAACCAGTGAAAGGGAAAACATGCGCATTGCACGCGATCTGGCCGACGCGGTTGGCCACACACCGCTCATCCGACTGAACCGTGTCAGCGAGGAGACCGGCTGCGAGATCCTGGGCAAGGCCGAGTTCATGAACCCCGGTCAGTCCGTCAAGGACCGCGCGGCGCTCTATATCATCCGCGACGCCATTGCCCGCGGCGATCTGAAGCCGGGCGGCACCATCGTGGAAGGCACCGCCGGCAATACCGGCATCGGCCTGGCGCTGGTCTGCGCCTCGATGGGGTTCAAATCCGTGATTGTGATCCCGGAAACCCAATCCGAGGAAAAGAAGGACATGCTGCGGCTGGCCGGCGCGCAGCTGGTGCAGGTGCCCGCAGCGCCCTACCGCAACCCGAACAACTACGTCCGCTATTCCGAGCGCCTGGCCAATGAACTGGCCAAGACCGAACCCAATGGCGCGATCTGGGCCAACCAGTTCGACAATGTCGCCAATCGTCAGGCCCATGTGGAAACCACCGGCCCGGAGATCTGGGAGCAGACGGACGGCAAGGTGGACGGGTTCATCTGCGCCGTGGGTTCCGGCGGCACGCTGGCGGGCGTGGCCGAGGCGATCCAGCCCAAAGGCGTGAAAATCGGCCTGGCCGATCCTATGGGCGCGGCGCTTTACAGCTATTACACCACGGGCGAGCTGGCCTCCGAAGGGTCTTCTATCAGCGAAGGTATCGGTCAGGGCCGGATTACCAAGAACCTGGAAGGCTTCACTCCGGACTTCTCCTATCAGATCCCGGACGCGGAAGCGCTTCCTTACGTCTTTGACCTGCTGCACGACGAAGGCCTTGTGCTGGGCGGCTCCTCTGCCATCAACATCGCCGGTGCGGTGCGCATGGCCAAGGACATGGGGCCGGGCAAGACCATCGTGACGGTGCTCTGCGATTATGGCACCCGCTACCAGTCCAAGCTGTTCAACCCGGAGTTCCTGCGCAGTAAAGACCTGCCGGTGCCTGCGTGGATGACCCACACCCCGGCCTCCATCCCGGGCGTCTTTGAAGACGCATGAGTGGCCTCCTGCGTCTGATCCGGACCTGCCTTGCGGCGCTCTGCCTTGCCTTGATGCTGGGCGGGGCAGCCGAGGCCCGGCTGACGACGCAGGACCGTGAATACTACCAGACCTGGCTGAAAACAGCGGACCGCGCCGAGGATGTGATCGACGCGGACCGGGCCTCTTCCATGGCGCTGGAAGTGCTGCGCCAGGAGATCGTGGCTTACCGCGAGAAATTCAACGAAGCCCGAACCGCCAACGGCGACCGGATCCGGACGCTGGAAGGGCAGCTCGGGGCGCTGGGAGCGGAGCCTGAAAGCGGTGAAGAACCCGAGGATATCGCCACCCTGCGCGCCTCGCTGACGGAACAGCTGAACGCGCTGACCGTTCCGCGGGTGGTTTCGGAAGAGGCCTACAACCGGGCCGACGGCCTGATTGGCGAAATCGACCGGATCATCCGCAGCCGCCGCACCAAGGCGCTGCTGGAGCGGGCCCCGACGCCGCTGAACCCGGAATACTGGGGACCGGCGGCAACGGAATTGGCGCAGGCGCTGGGGGCGGTCTGGAATGAAACCCGCCTGCGGATGACGCAGGCCACCACCCGCGAGCGGATCCAGAACAGCCTGCCGCTGATCCTGGCGCTGACCGTTGTCGGCAGCCTACTGGTGCTGCGCAGCCGCCGCTGGGCCGAACGCGCGGGCGAATATTTGCGCCGTTTCGGCTGGCGCGGCACTGGCGTGTGGAGCTTCTTTGTCTCGCTTGTGCAGGTTGCGATGCCGCTGTTCGGCGTGGTTCTGATCCTGCAGGCCGTTGAAGTGGCGGGCGTCCTTGGTCCGCGCGGATCGCTGATCCTTGACCGTGTGCCCGGCTGGGCGGCAATCCTGCTGCTGTTCAACTGGCTGGGGCTCCAGCTGTTCTCGCCGCGCGGCGACAATGATCTGGTTCCGGTCCAGCACGGCCGCCGCGCCGAGGTGCGTTTCCTGATCGAAATGGTTGCGGTGATGCTGGTGCTGCGCGACCTGGTGAATCTGTTCGAGCAGGTCGAAAGCATTTCCGAGGCCACCCGGTCGGTGGTGGCCTTCCCGGTGATCTTCCTGACCGCTCTGGTGCTGGTGCGCCTGCAGCGCATCGGGATGCGCCGTGCGGCCAAGGAAAACCTGCAAACAGAAGGAAGTACGGTGATCGCGGCGGGGGCCAGCCGGGCGATCCGGGTTGTCCGCCATGCGGCTTACGGGCTGGGCATTCTGGCCCCGATCCTTGCTGCTTTCGGCTATATCAGCGCGGCCGAAGCGCTGATCTACCCGGTTGCTTCGACCCTCTTTGTGATGTCCACGGCGCTGATCCTGCAGCGGCTGGTGGCCGATATCTACGGGCTGGTGCGCGGCAGGACCGACGGGGAAGAGGATTCGCTGTTCCTCGTTCTGGCCGGCTTTGTCCTGACGGCGCTGACGTTGCCGTTGCTTGCGCTGATCTGGGGCGCGCGGGTCGCCGACCTGACCGAGATCTGGTCCAAGTTCCTCGGCGGGTTTTCTCTGGGAGAGACGGTGATTTCGCCCACCGCATTCCTGGTTTTCGCGCTGGTTTTTGCCGCCGGATATGCCGCCACGCGGGCCTTGCAGGCCTCGCTGCGCAACTCGCTGCTGCCGAAGACCAGGCTGGATCCCGGCGGGCAGAACGCGGTGGTTTCGGGCACCGGCTACGTGGGGGTTTTCCTGTCTGCGGTGGTTGCGATCAGCTGGACCGGGCTGGACCTGTCCTCGCTCGCCATTGTTGCCGGCGCGCTGTCGGTGGGGATTGGCTTCGGCTTGCAGACCATCGTGTCCAATTTTGTTTCCGGCATCATCCTTCTGGTCGAACGCCCGGTGGCCAAGGGCGACTGGATCGAGGTTGGCGGGCTGATGGGTTATGTGCGCGATATCTCGGTGCGCTCGACCCGGATTGAGACCTTCGACCGTACCGATGTGATCGTGCCCAATTCGGACCTGATCACCGGCACCGTAACCAACTACACCCGCGGCAATACCGTGGGTCGGGTGATCGTGCCGGTGGGCGTCGCCTATGGCACCGACCCGCGCCGGGTGGAGGCCATCCTGATGGAGATCGCCAAGGCGCATCCCATGGTGCTGATGAACCCGGCGCCGAGCGTGGTGTTCCAGGGCTTTGGTGCAGACTCGCTGGATTTCGAGATCCGCGCCATCCTGCGCGATGTGAACTGGGTGCTCTCGGTGCGCTCGGATATGAATTACGAGATCGCCAAGCGGTTCGAAGAAGAAGCGATTGAGATCCCCTTTGCACAGCGCGACATCTGGCTGCGCAACCCCGAGGTGCTTACCGGGGCAGTGGGAAAGCCTGCTGTTGAGCCGGTGGCCGCCATGGCGCAGCCTGCGCAGGCACGGAAGCCAGAAAAGCCGGACGCAAGCGATCTGGCAGATCCGGAGGGGGATAATGACTACTGAAGCCTTGTTTCGCGAAGACGCTTACCGGCAGGAGGCGCAGGCCAGGGTGCTGGCGCTGACGGAGCCGGGCGGGGGGGTTGTTGACCGGTCGCTTTTCTAC
>CAJXHQ010000139.1 GCA_913054485.1 uncultured Paracoccaceae bacterium | reverse complement strand
GCCGTTCAGCTGGTAACTGCGCCCGCAGCAGGGTTCACCGCTCCCGGCCGCAGTCTCAGTCGAAATGGTTTCCAGCACCGTCACTGCGCCTGATGGCCAGGTGAATTGCGACGCCACATGGTTGCGCCCCTGCGCCGTGACCGATCCGGTGTCGGTCTGGCGGCAGGGCTCGCTGTCTGTCTGCTTCCCGCCCGAAAAGACAAGGCATTGGGCCTCGTAGCGCTCCACCTTCGGAGCCGGGGCAAGCGGCTGGGCCCCGGGTGCGGTGGCGAGCAGGTGCAGCGGTGTGTCCGGTGCGTAGAACAGGGCGGGCACCAGTGGCAGGCCGTATCCGGCCTGGTCGTAGTCGATGAGGTCGAACCGGTCATGGCCGGGGCGGAAGGAGATGTCGCAGCGCTCCGGTTCCGAATCCCAATAGCCGAAAGACGCTGTGCCGGTCACCAAGCCGCCTGCCGATGACACCTCGGCCCAGGCATTGCCTTCATGCGGTGAGCGGCCGGTGGTATTGATGCAGGCATTGGTCATGTGCAGTGGCTGGAATTTGTCCGGTTCGGCCACACCGACGACGGTGATGTTCCAGGCTGCCGCCACGGCCGCTGTATCGATCCGGTAGAACTCCTCCGGCGGGGTTGAGAGCATCGCGGAGAGGTTTGCAAGGCTCATCTGCAGCTGACCGGTGCTGCCGGTCAGCCGGGCGATGCCCTGCACTGCGACATTATAGGCCTTTTTCACCGCGGCCTGGTTGTAGCTGCCTTCGGCCACCACCAGCGATGGCGCGTGGAATCCGAGGTCGCCCGCGGCATGCAGGAAGCGGTCGGGAACCTGGCCGATGCCGCCCTCCAGATAGCGCTGCCCGGCCATGAAGATGATCCCGCAGGCGGAGAGGCAGCTGGCATCAGGCCCCACTGCGGTTCCGAAATCCTGGCCCATGTCCGTGATCTTCAAGGCTTCCAGCAATGAGCCGCCGGGGCTGTCGAGGCAGAGACGGAAGCTCTGGTAGCTTTCCCCGCCGCCGCCGTCCCATGTCTCCAGTGCTGTCTGAAGCGCAGCGGCGTCTCCGGCAGCAACCGGGCCGCGCAGACTGTGCGTGCAGCGCATCTCCGGCTGGGGTTCGCGGCGGATTTCGGCTGCAGAGGCAGCTCCGGCCGCAGCGCCTAGCGCCACGGCGGTCATTGTCAGAAGTGAAAGTCGCAAAGTGGTCGCCCCCTGTCTCGATAGGGCCACGCTATCGGGGCGCCGCCGCAGGGGCAAGCGCGCGGCTATTTCTGCCCGATCTTCGGCTCTTCACCCTTCAGGATGCGGGAGATATTGGCGTGGTGGCGGATCAGCACGAGGGCGGCCAGCAGAACAGCCAGCACCGTGCCCGCGCCGTGGCCCAGAAGCAGCGCCCAGAGCGGCGAGGCAACAGCCGCCGTCAGCGCCCCCATCGAGGAGATCCGGGTCACCGCCGCCGCGGCCAGCCAGGTCAGGCAGCAGGCCACGCCCACAGGCCAGGCCAGCGCCAGCCAGAGGCCGAGGAAAGTTGCGACTCCCTTGCCGCCCTTGAACCCCAGCCAGACCGGGAAGCAATGGCCGATAAAGGCGGCAAACCCCGCCAGCTGCACCGCATCCTCTCCGGCAAAGGCGCGGGCGATCAACACCGCCGCGGCGCCTTTGCCGCCGTCCAGCAGCAAAGTGAGCGCCGCGGCCTTCTTCGATCCGGTGCGCAGCACGTTGGTGGTGCCGATATTGCCGGATCCGATCTCGCGCAGATTGCCGAGTCCCATGGCCTTGGTCAGCACCAGCCCAAAGGGGATGGAGCCAAGGAGGTAGCCGCATGCGCCCCAGAGCAGCAGCACCGGCAGGATGGTTTCAAATACGGGCATCAGGTTCTCCGGTATACAGGCTCGCCGGCCACATAGGTGGACAGCACGCGGCCCTGCATGCGCTGGGTGTCAAAAGGCGTGTTCTGGGATTTTGATTTCAGCTGGAAACGGTCCAGCACAAACGGCGCATCCGGGTCAAAGAGCACCAGGTCGGCAGGCGCGCCGGCAGCCAGCCGGCCGCTTTCCAGCCCGAGGCGTCTGGCCGGGTTCAGCGACATGGCGCGCCACAGGGCAGGCAGATCCAGCTGGCCAGCATGGTAGAGCCGCAGGGCGGCAGGCAGCAGGGTCTCCAGCGCGACAGCGCCTGCGGCAGATTCTTCGAAGGGCAGGCGCTTGCTTTCCTCATCCTGCGGCGTGTGCATGGAGGAGATGATGTCGATCAGGCCCGTGCGCACCGCCTCGACCACCGCGAGCCGGTCTTCCTCGCTGCGCAAGGGCGGCTTCACTTTGAAGAAGGTGCGGTAGCCTGAGACGTCGAGTTCGTTCAGTGTCAGGTGGTGGATCGAGGTGCCCGCAGTGATGTCCAGCCCGTTTGCCTTGGCGCGTTCCAGCGCGGGCAGGGCGCGCGCAGTCGTAATCTGGTCGGCGTGGTACTTTGCGCCGGTCATTTCCAGCAGGGCGATGTCGCGGTCCAGCCCCATGCGTTCCGCCATGGGCGAGACGGCGGGCAGGCCGTAAAGCGCGGCAAACTTGCCGGCGGTGGCGGCAGCGCCCTTGCTCAGGATGGGCTCTTGCGGGTGGGCAACCACCAGCGCGCCGCAGGACTTGGCGTAGGCCAGTGCGCGGGTGAAGACCTTGG
Organism: uncultured Paracoccaceae bacterium; assembly: GCA_913054485.1. Taxonomy (GTDB): domain Bacteria; phylum Pseudomonadota; class Alphaproteobacteria; order Rhodobacterales; family Rhodobacteraceae; genus FREY01. Next base: position 4,946 of record CAJXHQ010000139.1, on the reverse strand, counting down.
TGTTGGCGACCACGTGGTCGCAATCGGAAAAGGCCACGGCGCCGGCATCCATCAGGAAGCCGATCTCGGTCATCTCGCGGCCTTCCCGGCCCTTGGTCAGCGCGGCCATGGGCAGCACGTTCACCGGCGCATCGGCCTGCGCGCGGCGGGTGACAAATTCCAGCGTCTCGGGGCTGTCGATGGCCGGGCTGGTATCAGGCCGCGTGACCATGGTGGTGACCCCGCCTGCCGCTGCCGCAAGGCCTGCGGATTTGTAGCTTTCCTTGTGCCGCTCGCCGGGCTCGCAGACTTTGACGCCGATGTCGACAATGCCAGGGGCCAGGCACATGCCGCTGCAGTCCACTTCTGCCACCTCATCCGGCGACAGCCCGTGGCCGGGCAGTTCTTTTGCTGCATCCGCACCGCCGGGGAAGACGGCGGTGATGCGCCCCTGCGAGACGATGAGCCCGCCGGGGGTGTCGGTGCCTGCCTCGGGGTCGATCAGGCGGGCGTTGGTGAAGAGGGTGGTCATAGGGTTTCTCTCCTGAAGCGCGGGGTCACGCCGCGGCCTGTTCGATAATAGCCGCCACCGCCTTGGGGTCGGCCTGATACTTGATGAGGTGTTTGTCGCCGCGCTTGGTGATCACCTGCACATAGGTGCCGAGCGTATTGACCTTTTCGATGCCTGCCAGCGGGATATTGCGTTCCGCCGGGCCGGTGAGGGCCGTGTCAGTCAGGGTCCAGACCACGGCCATTTCTTCGCTGCGCATGTAAAGCCCACGCAGGGCGACGGCCGCCAGCCCGCCGATGGCTCCGGCCCAGACATGCGGGTTGCCCATCACCCAGAGGATCAGCATCGCAGCCCCCATGCCAAAGGCGGCCATCCAGGAATGGGCGCGCAGGTAGGCTTGGGCGTCGGGGCGGAAATCTGTTGTGCTCATGTCAGGTCACCAGAAGGAGAAGGCCAAGGAAAATCAGCACCAGCACAACCACGGTGATCGTGCCGCCGATGCGGCGGGCCTTGCGGCGCGCTGCGCGCGGGGAGAGCCGCGGCTGCGGGCGCGCACTTTCGGAGGTCACTTTCTGCGCGCTCCATTTGGTGTCGGGTTCGGCGTAGGTGGCGATGTGATGGATCTGCTCTGCCGGGGTCAGCCGGGTCTCCGCGCCCTGAAAGGCGTGCGAGCGCAGCAGCAGCACGTGGCCCTCCAGCTTGTCTAGGGCCTCCCGGTCCGCGGCGACATCGCCTGCCCGAATGCCGCAGCCCTCGGTCAGGTAACCACCCAGGCCGAGCTCTTCGAGGTCGCTCAGCGGGAAGATTTCAACATGGTTGAGGTCGATGTCATCGATGCCCAGCACCTGCGCCAGCGCGCCCGGTTCGCGCAGGAAACGGGCCTGTTCGGGGCGCATGTCCAGGCTGAAGACACGGATATGGCCGCGTTCGCCCTCGGGGATATGGATGACGCCCTCCATACAGATCAGCCAGCCGCGGCCTGGCGGTCGGCGCGCAGGTTCTGCGCCAGAAGGTCCATGGCCGCCATACGCACGGCGACGCCCATTTCCACCTGTTCCTGAATGACCGAGCGGTTGATGTCATCGGCAATAGTGCCGTCGATTTCGACGCCGCGGTTCATCGGGCCGGGGTGCATGACAATGGCGTCGGGCTTGGCCTGCGCCAGCTTGTCTGCGTCCAGCCCGTAGCGGTGGTAATATTCGCGCTCCGACGGGATGAAACCGCCGTCCATACGTTCTTTCTGAAGCCGCAGCATCATCACCACATCCACGTCCTTCAGGCCTTCGTGCATGTCGTCATAGACCTCGGCGCCAAACTCGGCGAATTGCGAGGGCACCAGTGTCGGCGGGCCGACCAGCCGGATGCGGTTTTCCATCTTGCCCAGCAGGAACAGGTTGGAGCGCGCCACACGGGAATGGGCGATGTCGCCGCAGATGGCGATGTTCAGCCGGTGCAGACGGCCCTTGGCGCGGCGGATCGTAAGCGCGTCCAGCAGCGCCTGGGTGGGGTGTTCATGTTTGCCGTCGCCGGCGTTCAGCACCGCGTAGTTCACCTTCTGGCTGAGAAGATCCATGGCGCCGGAATGCGGGTGGCGCACCACCAGCAGATCCGGGTGCATCGCATTCAGCGTCATCGCCGTGTCGATCAGCGTCTCGCCCTTTTTGATCGACGACGCCTGCATCGCCATGTTCATCACGTCGGCACCCAACCGCTTGCCGGCCAGTTCAAAGGATGCCTGGGTGCGGGTGGAGTTTTCAAAGAACATGTTGATCTGGGTGAGACCCGCCAGAGCATCCGAATGTTTCGCGGCCCGCCGGTTCAGATCCACGTAGGTGTCGGCCAGATCAAGGATCGCGGTGATCTCATGCGGTTTCAGCTGTTCGATACCGAGCAGGTGGCGGTGGGGAAAGGACATCGGCGGGCTCCGCAATTGGTCGCGTTCTTATAGGCAGGGGAATCCGGGCGGGCAAGGCGGCTGCACCCTGTCCCGGCTCCCGCCCGCCCACCCCGCCGCGACAGGGTGCAGGGCAGCGTTTGCTCTTGTGGTTTCAGGGGCATAGATTGGGCGCATGGAATCGGCCCTGGATTATTGGAGCGCTAAGGCGCTGTTGGACTGGCAGATGGAGCTTGGCGCCACCGAGGCCCTGTGTGATATGCCCGTGGATCGCTATGCGCTGGAGGAGCGCAAGCCGAAGGCGAAGGCGCCGCAGAAGGATGCTGCGCCCGAAGTGGTGAAGCCCAAGGCGGCGGATCCGGTTGCCGTGGCGCAGAAGGCGGCGCGTGCCGCCACCGGCCTGCCGTCCCTGCGCGAGGCTTTGGCAGCATTCGAGCATTGCGAGCTGAAGAAGGGCGCCCGCAATCTGGTGTTTGCCGACGGGCCGGCCGGCGCGCGGGTGATGATCATCGGCGATGCGCCGGGCCGCGAGGAAGACCGCGAGGGGCAGCCTTTTGCGGGCCGGGCCGGCGGTCTGCTGGACAAGATGCTGGAGGCCATCGGCCTCAGCCGCGCCGAAAGCGCCTATCTCACCACTGTGCTGCCCTGGCGGCCGCAGCAGGCTGGTAATCCGCTGCCGGCTGATGTCGCCATGATGCGCCCTTTCCTGCAGCGCCATGTGGAACTGGCCAAGCCGGAGGTGCTGGTGCTGATGGGCAATACCGCCTGTGACGCGGTGCTGGGCAAGCGCGGCATCACCCGGATGCGGGGCAATTGGGATCAGGCCTGGGGCAAGCCGGTGCTGCCGATGATTGCGCCGGAGGACCTGCTGCGCCGGCCGCAGCAGAAACGGCTGGCCTGGGCTGACCTGCTGGAGCTGAAGGCGAAGCTGGGCAGCCTCAACTGAAAGACAGACCAATGAAAATCCTGGCCTTCTCCGACCTGCATCTTGCCAGCTCACGGGCGGCGGATCTGGTGGCGGCAAGTGTGGACGCAGATCTGGTGATCGGGGCCGGAGACTTCTGCAACGGCCGCATCGGGTTGGATCAGGCAATGGGCATGCTGGCGGGTATCACCCCGCCCTTCGTGGCGGTGCCGGGCAATGCGGAAAGTGCCGAAGAGCTGCGGCAGGCGGCGCTGCCCGGTATGACCGTGCTGCACGGGGAGGCGGCCGGCATCGGCGGTCTGACCATTGCAGGGCTGGGCGGCGGCGTGCCGGTCACCCCCTTTGGCAGCTGGTCCTGGGATCTGACCGAAGCGGAGGCCAAGGCCCTGCTGGACCCGCTGGAGGCTGCGGATATCCTTGTCACGCATTCACCGCCGAAAGGGCTGGCGGATGTGACGTCGAACGGGCTGTCCGTGGGCTCCACTGCTATCCGCGCGGCAATCGGTCGATTGCAGCCGAAGCTTGCGCTTTGCGGCCATATCCATGACAGCTGGGGCGCAAGGGGGCAGATCGGCAGCACGATGGTTGCCAATCTTGGACCCAAAGTGAATTGGTTCGAGGTTGAGATATGATGGATTGGGTCACGCTTCTGGCGTTCATCCCCGCCGCGCTGGCGCTGAATTTCACCCCAGGCGCAGATATGATGTTCTGCCTTGGGCAGGGGCTGCGGTCAGGCCGCCGGTCTGCGGTGGCCGCCAGTGCCGGGGTTTCGGCGGGCGGCATTGTGCATGTGACTCTGGCCGGGCTGGGGCTGGGCGCGGCGGTCTCTGCGATGCCTTGGATGTTCGACGTGATCCGCTGGGCCGGGGTCTGCTACCTTCTCTATCTCGCCTGGGGCGCGTTCCGGGCCGGAGCGCTGCCGGCAGACGCGCCTGCAATCCCCGCATCCAGGGCCTTCCGCAGCGGATTTCTGGTGAATATCACCAATCCCAAAGTGATCCTGTTTGTGCTGGCCTTTGTGCCGCAATTTGTTGACCCGGCCGGGCCTGTGCTGATGCAGTTCCTGATGTTCGGCTCGGTGCTGTCTTTTGGGGGCTTTCTGGTCAACGGCGCGGTGGGGCTGTTTGCCGGCCGGGCCGGGCAGCTGCTGACCGGAAACCCGGCGGCGGGACGCTGGCTGGGGCGCATCTCGGGCACGATATTTGCCGGCCTCGCGCTGCGGCTGGCCATCATGGAAAGGGCGTAAGACAAAGATGTCGCGCATTGACGAAAGCAAGGAATTCATCCCGGTCCGCATCGTTGTGCTGAGTGTGTTCGACAGCCGCACATTGGCCGAAGACCGCTCGGGCGATACGCTGGCGGCCCGGATCGAAGGCGCCGGCCATATTCTGGCGGACCGCAGAATTGTGCAGGACGAGCGGGCGGAGATCGCCGCCCGGCTGCGCGCCTGGGTGGCGGATCCCGAAATCGATGTGGTGATCTCCACCGGCGGCACGGGGCTTACCGGCCGTGATGTGACCGTCGAGGCGCACCGGGATGTCTATGAAAAAGAGATCGAGGCCTTTGGCACTGTCTTTACCATCGTGTCGATGAAGAAGATCGGCACCAGCGCCGTTCAAAGCCGCGCCACCGGCGGG
>CAJXHQ010000138.1 GCA_913054485.1 uncultured Paracoccaceae bacterium | reverse complement strand
ACCCTCGAGACGGTTTCCCGCCTACTCCCTTAGCAGGGGACTTACTCTACACATTAAGTCATTGAAATAAGAAGTAAATTCAGATTTCCTCAAAACCCTGCACGGATTTTGCACGGGTTTCCGCACGCTTTTCTCACAGAATCATTTTTCTTTGTGCAATGCATGATCGAATTCGATGAAGCTTTCGTTGGATCCAAAAGGAGGAGCCCGACCATTGCTTCCCTGATTGAGGTCAACTTTAGTGGCATAGTTTTTAGTTTGACCCCAATGCTTCGAGCGAGCGGCCTTCGGCCTCGAGTTACAGATACTGGGAATGGAGGTTGTGGATGAAAGACGAAAACCAAAAGTCATGCACTGCTATGGACGAGAAAGACTCAATAGAAATTGCAAGAGAAAACCTAAGAATTGCCGCGGCAATGAGGAGGCTAAACCTTTCTGAAGTGTCCAGAAGGGCAGGAATGTCCAGGAATGGGCTGGGCCAATTTGTCGGAGGTCGGACAACTCTATCGTACAGAAACATGCTTGCCGTTTGCCGCGTCCTTTCGATACCGATTGGAATTGTCCATGTTCCAAGCTCAATGACACGACAAAGGATCGCAGCTGGTAGAGCACTGGAGCAGCTTAATGATCCATACGTCGATCCGGCCTAACGTCTTCGAAACCGTTCAATTTGATCATGCGGCAAAAAAGCAGCGACCGAACCACGAGTAATAGTTCGGTTTTCGAACCCAGAATTAGGATCACCAAGGTTAGGAAGCTGCTTTTCGCAGCCAAGAAGGGTGCACGGATTTTGCGCGTATTCATAGCTGATTTTCACACTCAGCTGTCCGACAAAACCTTCCTTGTTGGACTGCGGCCTACTTTCTCAAGGAAAACGTGAAAGGTCTGCCTCGAGCCCTTAGTGACTACCTGTAGTCCTCAGTTGGGACAGCATTGGGCAGGATACGTTTCCGCTGTCGCAGTTAGCTGTAAGTTCGTTCAGTGCGGCTTCCAGACGTATCAGCTCCTTGATCTTGTCGCGCACATTGCAGACATGAAGCTCTGCCATCTCCTTCACGGTTTGGCAGTCTTCACTGCTGCCCTCTGACAGGTCGAGCAGCGTCTTCGCGTCTGTAAGTGGAAAACCTAAATCCCGGCACTTCTTCAAAAAACGCAACCTTCCAACATCACGTTGCGAGTAGAGACGGCGGTTGTTGGAAGCGCGTTCGGGTTTTGGCACAATTCCCTCGCGCTCATAGTAACGGATGGTTTCAATACCGACTCCGCTTTGCCGGGAAGCTTCTCCAATCGCAATCATGTGAAATTACTCTGCTTGATCCTGTAGTTGCTACAGGATTTATACCCCTCTTTGGTCATCGCTGCAAAGCCATGCCACGAAGACCTATGGAGAAGCAGGATGCAGAAATACCTTAGACTCAGTTATTTGGGATCGTTGTCAGCCCTCGGTGTGGCGACCTGCTGTGTTTTACCTATGGCCTTGATGTTGCTTGGGTTGGGCGGCAGTTGGCTTGCGATATTCGGAAAAATAGCAGCGGCGAGTTTTTACGTGCTCGCACTATCGACCGGGCTGGTGGTTGTGTCGTGGCTGGTGTCGCACCGACGCGGATCAATCGGACGGCTGAAATGGTGGCTTGTCGGAAGCACAGCAATGACCGGACTAGCATGGGTCATCGTGTTCAATGAGGCTCGGATCAACGATTACCTAATTATGCAGATGTGAGACTATGACAGAACAAACCGTGGTACTTGAAAGCACATTGACGTGTCCCAAATGCGGACACGCCGAAACAGAGAAAATGCCTACAGACGCCTGCCAGTGGTTTTATGAGTGCAAGGTGTGCGAGACAGTACTGAAGCCACTCGAAGGCGACTGCTGCGTATACTGCTCCTATGCCACCGTGCCGTGCCCGCCAATTCAGAAAGGTGATAGCTGTTGCGGTTGAAATGAACGGCAGCTCTGTCCGCACAGCCGACTTCGGGCGCCCTCTTGGCGCAGAAATCTGTTCTAACCGTAGAACGGTCACCGAGGCTTTTCTCAAGAGAACCAGCTCTTTTGGGGATCTTTTCGAGAGGACGCTATTCAGTTGCGTCACCATCACCACCAATAGCGAGACAGAGAGAAAATTGGGGCAAGGCGCTCCCTTAGTTGCACGCATTTCCCCATGCTTTTGCAGCTCATCTAGCCGCGAAAACTGACCATCCAAATGCTAAGAGTTTCAGAACCAACAGAATGCTCAAACGACAATGCGCACACATTTTGCACGGTTTTCACATTGCCGCGCGGCAAAAAACACCGCCAATCGGAATACTTTCCCCGCTGAAGGAGTGTTTTTAGAAATTCTTCCCGAACACTAGCATGGTTGAATCGCGGCAACTAGTTGGATTTTTTCCAATATTACAGCCACTTACGGGGCAAGTGGCGGAGACGAAGGGATTCGAACCCTCGAGACGGTTTCCCGCCTACTCCCTTAGCAGGGGAGCGCCTTCGACCACTCGGCCACGTCTCCGCTGACCCGTATATGATCAGCGCCCGGGGGTGACAAGGCCAAAAAATGCAGCTGCGGAAAAATCTCACTTCCGGCCGCACGGGTCAGCCAGTCGGGCATTGGACATCCCGCTAACCCCTTCTGGGCCGCGGGATAACCGGGCCGGCAAGCGGGCGGTCACGCGGTGAAGGCAGCAACACGTTCCGGGGTCAGAAAAACCATCCAACCGCCCCGGAACTGGCGCAGCGCCTGCTGGTCCAGCGCCTGCAACACGCATCCTTCAGTCAGCCTGCCGCCGGTGTCCCGGTGTCGGCGACCTCGTTGCGGCTGCGGCAGCTCCAGAACCGTACGCAGCCCATTGACCTGCAGGTTTTCGCCTTCTGCGACGGCCTGGCGGATGCGGCGGACCACCCCCATGGCCTGCAGCCGATCCAGCAGGAAGGGGTCTTCGTTTTCCATGCAGGATATAACTTCCAGCCGTATCGGGCACTGCCGCTTCGGTTAATGTCCGCACCGGTACAGCTGCCGGGCGCCCTGCAACTGCCAGCAGAGGTGCCCCCCGGGGAGGGGGGGCATACATATAGTGGCGCGCCCGTCAGGGGAGCTGCGCCAGGCGTTCCAGAAACAGCGTTTTCACCGCGTCACCGTCCACCGTCATGCAGACACCGATGGGCGCGCGGCCGTCCTTCGCCAGAGCCGTCATCCCGGCCTCTTCGCCGTCGCAGGCAACATAGACTGGCTCTTCGCGGATGCCGAAAAGATGCGGATGCGTACAGGCGATCACCGCCGCCGGATCATGCAGCGAACAGCCGTCGAGCTTGCCAACCGAGCGGTAGAAAGCCAGGTAGAAATGCGACATCTCCTGCAGCATGCCCCCCAGTGCGGGTGCCTTAACGGCGATGCCTTCGAAATCTTCCTCGGTGCAGAGCACCCGGTGGGTCACATCGAGGCCGACCATCTCGACCCGCGCGCCGGAGGCAAAGACCACTTCGGCGGCGTGCGGATCATGATAGATATTTGCCTCGGCATGGGGCGTGATATTGCCGCCCTCTTCCAGCGAGCCCCCCATGATCACGATGCGCGCGACATTTTTCACGAATTCCGGGTCGCGCTGGATGGCATGGGCAATATTCGTCAGCGGGCCGATCGGGCAGACCACCAGCTCACCGGGATGTTCGCGCGCCATGCGGCAGAGGAAATCCGCGGCGTCTTCGTCGATCGGCTTGCCCCTGGGCGCGGCTGGGGGGATATCGCCGAAACCCTCCTCGCCATGCACATGCGCCGAGGGTTTGAAGGGCGGCAGCACCAGCGGGGCCTCTGCGCCATGCGCCACCGGAGCATCGATGCCCGCGGCCTCCAGCAGCCGCAGGGCGTTGCGGGTGGCGGTCTTGGCCGTCACATTGCCGAAAATCGTGGTGAGGCCCAATAGGTCGATCTCAGGAGCGGCAGCGGCGTAGAAGATCGCCATGGCGTCGTCGATGCCGGGATCTGTGTCGATGATGAGCTTTGTCATTTTTACCCTTCCTGCTGATCAACCGGCAGGGTGTAGCACCACCGCCGGCGGCCACGCAAGCGCGGGCCGCAATGCGCAGGAAACGGGTCGCCGCCCCCGCGCCTCCATGCGATGACGCAAAAAACACAGGAGTCCGCCTTGTCCACTGCACCGCGCCTGACGCTTTCCTCCTCTGCCTTGCTGCTTGCCCTGGCTGCGGTCTGGGGCGGGTCTTTTTTCTTCGCCGAGATTGCTCTGCAGGCGCTGCCGCCGCTGACCATTGCCCTGCACCGGGTGTTCTGGGCCCTGCCCGCCCTGTACCTGTGTTTGCGCTGGCGGGGGCTTGCGCTGCCCCGTGCGCCGCGCATCTGGGCAGGCTTTCTCGTGATGGGCGCCCTTAACAACGCGATCCCCTTCAGCCTGATCTTCTGGGGGCAGCAATGGCTGGAGGGCGGGCGGGCCTCGATTCTGAACGGCACAACCGCCATGTTCGGAGCGGTGGCGGCAGGGCTGTTTCTGAAGGATGAGCCGCTGACGCTGAACAAGTCTGCCGGTGCGCTGCTGGGGCTGGCCGGTGTGGCCGTGATCATGGGGCCGGAGGCTTTGGTCGCGCTGGATCCGCGCAGCCTGGCGCAATTGGCCATCCTCGGGGCGGCACTGTCTTACGCGCTGGCCAGCGTCTGGGGTAAAACCGCGCTGGCCGGTCAGCCGCCGCTGGTCAATGCCTTTGGCATGGTTGCGGGCAGTACGGTGCTTCTGCTGCCCGTGGTTCTGCTGACAGACGGTCTGCCGCAGCTTTCCCTGCCGGCGCCGGTTTGGGGCGCCCTAGCCGGGCTGTCGCTCCTGTCCACGGCACTGGCCTATCTCTTGTATTTTGCCATTCTGCGGCTGGCCGGGGCCGCCAACCTCATGCTGGTCACGCTGCTGATCCCGCCCTTCGCCATCGGGCTGGGCGCGCTGTTTCTGGATGAGGCCCTGCCACCCAGCGCCTTTGCCGGCTTTGCGGTGATCGCGCTTGGCCTGCTGATCAGCGACGGGCGGATGCTGCCCGCAAAACGCAAAAGAGGCACCCCCTAGGGGACGCCTCCTTGCAAATGTCCAACGTGGCCTGAGAGCAGATCAAGTGTTAAACAGGAAGTGCATCACATCGCCGTCCTTGACGATATAGCTTTTGCCTTCCGCCCGCATCTTGCCGGCCTCCTTGGCCCCGCTCTCGCCGTTGCAAGCGATGAAATCATCATAGGCGATGGTTTCGGCGCGGATGAACCCCTTCTCGAAATCACCGTGGATCACGCCGGCCGCCTGCGGGGCAGAGGTGCCCTGCTTGATGGTCCAGGCGCGGGCCTCTTTCGGGCCGACGGTGAAATAGGTTTCCAAGTGCAGCAGCTCGTAGCCGGCGCGGATCAGACGGTCGAGACCGGCCTCTTCCAGGCCCATCTCTTCGAGGAACATCTGCGCTTCCTCGTCTTCCAGCTGGCTGATCTCTTCCTCGATCTGGGCCGAGATGATCACATGGGAATTGCCCTGGGCGGCAGCCATTTCGGCGACCTTGGCAGAGTGTTCGTTGCCTTCGGCAGATTCAGACTCGCCCACGTTGCAGACATAGAGCACCGGCTTGGTGGACAGAAGCTGCAGCATGGTCCAGGCTTTAGCGTCCTCTTCGTCCACCTCGACCAGGCGGGCGGGCTTGCCGTCTTCCAGCATCGCCTGCGCCTCGGCCAGCAGGCGGTCCTGCTGCTGGGCTTCCTTGTCGTTGCCTTTCAGCTTGCGCACCAGGTTGGCGCGGCGCTTCTCGATGCTTTCGAGGTCGGCCAGCATCAGCTCGGTCTCGATGGTTTCGGCGTCGGCCACCGGGTCGACGCGGCCGTCCACATGGGTGACGTCGCCGTCTTCAAAGCAGCGCAGCACATGGGCAATCGCATCCGTCTCGCGGATGTTGGCCAGGAACTGGTTGCCCAGCCCCTCGCCCTGCGAGGCGCCTTTCACCAGGCCTGCGATATCCACGAAGGTCATCCGCGTCGGGATGATCTGCTTGGAGGTCGCAATGGCCGCCAGCTTGTCCAGCCGCGCGTCCGGCACGCCCACTTCGCCCACGTTGGGTTCAATGGTGTAGAACGGAAAGTTCGCCGCCTGTGCCGCAGCGGTTTTGGTCAGCGCGTTGAACAGCGTGGATTTGCCGACGTTCGGTAGGCCCACGATCCCCATTTTAAAGCCCATGGCGGCCTCCTGATGCATCGTTGGCAGTGCTTCTATGGAGACTCCGTGCCGGGCGCAAGGCGCGTGTTATATCGGGCATAGGAGGGTCATTGCCCTGCCATTCATTCCATTCCTCACTTTCGACGGCACCGCCGAGGCGGCACTGAAATTTTACGCCGATGTTTTCAGCGCCACGGAGCTGCAGATCATACGCTATTCCGATGCCCCGGCAGAGGAGAAACTGCCGCCCTCGGACCGGGTGATGTACGGCCATATCATGCTGGGGGAGCATTGCCTGATGGCCGATGACAGCATGCCGGGGATGGAATTTGTGCCGCAGGCCTCGGTGGCAGTAAACCATCCGGTGAAAACAGCGGAGCAAGGGCAGAAGATTTTTGACCGGCTGGCCGAAGGCGGCACCGTCACAATGCCATATGGCCCGGTGTTTTTTGCGCCTGCTTTCGGGATGGTCACCGACCGTTTTGGAACCGCCTGGATGGTCGGCGTGCTGGAGACATCAGGCGGCTGACAGCCCCTGCGTCCCGCGATACGCGAAACCGGCCCATGCGCCATTGATTTTCCGCACCGAAACGGGCACTCCCATGCGCAACGTTTATTCCAGGGGGCCAGCATGACTCGCATCGACGCAAAATTCGCGGAACTGAAAGCGCAGGGCAAAAAAGCCTTCGTCTCTTATGTGATGGCGGGCGACCCGGACTTCGACACCTCGCTGGAGATCGTCAAGGGCCTGCCCGGCGCCGGCGTCGACGTGATCGAACTGGGCCTGCCCTTCACCGATCCGATGGCCGATGGCCCTACCATTCAGCTGGCAGGCCAGCGCGCGCTGGACGGCGGCATGACGCTGGAGCACACGCTGGAACTTGCCCGCCGCTTCCGCGAAGGCGACGATACCACGCCGATCGTACTGATGGGCTACTACAACCCGATCTATAACCGCGGCGTGGACCAGTTCCTGATTGACGCCAAAGCAGCCGGTATCGACGGGTTGATCGTGGTGGACCTGCCGCCCGAGGAAGACGAGGAGCTGTGCATTCCGGCGCAGAAGGCGGGGCTGAACTTCATCCGCCTGGCAACCCCCACCACCGATGACGCCCGCCTGCCCCGCGTGCTGCAGAACACCTCCGGTTTTGTCTATTACGTCTCGGTCACCGGCATCACCGGTTCGGCCGAAGCGCAGGCCGGCGACGTCGGACCCGAAGTGGCCCGCATCAAAGCCTCCACCGACCTGCCGGTGATTGTCGGCTTTGGCATCAACACGCCGGAGAAGGCGCAGAACATTGCTTCGGTCGCTGACGGGGCTGTTGTGGGGTCGGCCATCGTCAGCCAGATCGCATCGGGCAAGCCGGTTGCCGAGGTTCTGGAGTTTGTGAAATCGCTGGCGGCGGGTGCGCACCGCGCCTGAGCGTTCGCTTAACATACTG
>CAJXHQ010000137.1 GCA_913054485.1 uncultured Paracoccaceae bacterium | reverse complement strand
AGCACATGAGGCCTTTGTGGAAAAGATGGGCGACGGAGCGCTTTGGAAAGCCTGAAGACCGCAGCCTTCGCGGCTTTTCAGGCGGGATGTCCCTGCGACTGGCTGGCCTTGTCGCAGATCTTGTACCAGCCCGGTTTTTCACTGACGAATTCGTGAAACTGGTTCCTAGTGGTGATCGCGCTGTCCAGCGCATTGGCGGCAATCGGGAAGCTGTCCTCGTCCGAAAGGATCTCTCCGAGCGACGATCCGCAGGTCTTGCAGAAGCAGCGGCCATATTTATAGGGTGACGGCGCCTGATAGAGCGCCACGTTCTCCTTGCCGGATACCCAGCTCAGCGTTTCGCGTTTCACAAACACGATGGTGCTGGCACCGGACTTGCGGCAGCGGCTGCAATGGCAGGTGCCCATCATCTTGGGCTCCGCCAAAAGCTCAAATTGCACCGCTCCGCAGCAGCAGCTTCCCTTGATCATCAAACTGGTCTCCCATCATAAATAGATGAGAACATTACATGAACAAATTTACTGTAACAAGGTATGCGGGCAGAAAAAAACCGCCGGATAAAACCGGCGGCTTTGTTCAATAACGCTACAGCGTCTTACTGCTGGGGGGCAGCGGCCTGCTGTTCGGCCTGACGGCGGGCCAGCTCCGAGCGGTAGATCGCCACGAAGTCGATATTGTCCAGGTTCAGCGGCGGGAAACCGCCGTCGCGGGTCACGTCCGATACGATGCGGCGCAGGAAGGGGAACAGCATGCGCGGGCATTCGATCAGCAGGAAGGGGTGCATCTGATCTTCCGGCACGCCGGTGATGTTGAAGATGCCGGCATATTCCAGCTCCAGCACGAACAGAACCGCGTCGGAATTCTTGTCCTTGCTTTCGATCTTCAGCTTGGTGATGACCTCATACTGGTTTTCCGCCTGGCGCTTTTTTGCGTCCAGGTTGACCTGCATGTTGACGTCGGGCTGCATATCTGGCTGCGCGCCAGCCTGGGCCATCACGTTTTCAAAGGACAGGTCGCGGATGAACTGGGCAAGGATGTTCATCTGCATTTGCTGGGGCTGCTGTGCTGCCTCGGGTTCGCCGTTTTCCGACATGTGGAGTGCTCCTGAAAAAAAACTTGGCCCGTGTTAGCACCTTGCTAGCGCTATCTCAACGGGCGAGCTGTCTCACTCGCGGTCCGGTCCCCCGACCCAGCCGGAAGGGGTGCTGCGGGGGCGGCGGGGCTGCACTTCTTCAAAGTCGCCATCGATGATGTCGCTGTCACCTCCGGGCTGCGGCTGGCTGCCCGGATAGTGCCGCCCATGCATCGCGCCGGGGCCCATCTGGAAGTTGGCAACAGTCATTTTCGACCTTAAGTAACGATAGGCGGCCATCCGTACCGGCGGCATCAGCAAGGCAAAGCCGAAAGCATCGGTGAAAAAGCCAGGGGTCAGCAATAATGCGCCCGCAAAAAGGATCATCGCGCCATGCGCCAGCGGTTCGGCCGGATCCTGCAGCTGTTCAAAAGAGGACCGCAACTGACCCATCGCCATCAGGCCCTGCGTGCGCACCAGCCAGGTGCCCAGAACAGCGGTCAGCACCACGATCATCAGCGTTGGCCACAGGCCGATCAGCCCTCCAACCTGGATAAACAGGGCAATCTCGATGATGGGAACCAGCAGAAAGGCCAGAAAGAGGTACATTTGGGCGTCCTTGTTGCGGAGGTTGAGCGGTAGACTTGGCCCCGCCCAGCCCCTACATAGGAGCAAAGGGCCTCAGTTACAAAGGCCCGCGTCCGAACATGAGGTTGAAATGGAGTCACCCGTGATCCAGCTGCTGGTCCTTGCAGGCATTGCCGTCTTCCTGATCCTGCGGCTGCGCAGCGTGCTGGGAACCCGTGAAGGGTTTGAAAAACCGCCGCTTCAGCAGTCCCGCCAGGAAAGCGCCAATCATAATTTCGAAGTGATCGAAGGCGGTCCCGACCGCGACATCACCGATCACGTCGAAGAGGGCAGCAATCAGGCTGAGGCGCTTCTGGCGATGAAGAAGATCGAGCCGGATTTCTCCGTCACCGACTTTGTCCAGGGTGCCCGCGGCGCCTACGAGATGATCCTGATGGGCTTTGAGCGCGGCGACCTGGACCAGATCCAGCCCTTCCTTGCGGAAGACATCTTCGACAGTTTTGTCGATGCCGTCGCAGCCCGTGAAGACCAGGGCCTGACCATCGAGGCCGAATTCATCGGCGTGCGCGAAACCGCGCTGGTGGATGCCAGCTTTGATGCGGCTGCCAGCCGTGCCGAGGTGACCATGCGGTTTGTCGGCGAGATGACCTCGGCTGTGCGCAACCGCGATGGCGAGATCGTCGAGGGCGACCCGAAGGCGGTGAAACGCCAGAAGGATACCTGGACCTTTGCCCGCGACATGGGCAGCAATGATCCCAACTGGCAGCTTATTGCCACGGACGCATGATTGCGGCGCTCCGGGCGGTTTTCGGCGCGGCCTGCCTCTGGGGCAGTGCAGTGACAGCCGCCGGGGCCGAAACCTCCTATAGCCTTCTGGGCTTTGATCAGCTGGATGGCTGGGCTGCGGATGACCATTCCGCGGCCCTTTCGACCTTTCAGGAGACCTGCCGGGATCTGAGAGATCCGGATTGGGGTACGCTCTGCGCCATTGCCGAGACGCAGAAGCCGGAAGGTGCGCGGGCGTTTTTTGAACTCTTCTTCCGCCCGGTGCTGATCGAAGATGGCAGCCCTGCCCTGTTCACCGGCTATTTTGAACCGGAACTGGACGGATCGCGCCATCGCACGGCGCGCTACAAGTACCCGATCTACAAAATGCCGCCCGAGGCCAAACAGGGCCAGTGGCTGCCCCGGCGCGAGATCCTGACCAGCGGCGTGATGGACGGGCGCGGTTTGGAGATCGCCTGGGTCGATGACCCGGTAGAGCTGTTCTTTCTGCAAATCCAGGGCTCAGGCCGGGTGCGCCTGCCGGACGGAACAACCATCCGGGTCGGCTTTGGCGGCGCCAACGGTCACCCCTACCGGTCCTTAGGCGCGGAACTGGTGCGGCGCGGGATCTACAACGCGCATCAGGTCAGCGCGCAGGTGATCAAGAACTGGGTGCGCCGCAATCCGGCTGACGGCCGTGAGCTGCTGTTTCACAACCCTTCCTACGTTTTCTTCCGCGAGGTGCGCCGGGTGACCGCGGCGGACGGGCCGCTGGGAGCGATGAACCGCTCAGTCACGGCGCTGCGCAGCGTTGCAGTGGATCCGGCCTATGTGCCGCTGGGCTCGCCTGTCTGGCTGGAAAAGGACGGTGCCGGCAAAATGCGCCGCTTGATGATTGCGCAGGACACCGGTTCGGCTATCAAGGGCGCGCAGCGGGCAGATATCTTTTTCGGAACCGGCGATGCGGCGGGCCAGGCGGCCGGCCGGCTGAAGGATCCGGGGCGGATGGTGGTTCTGCTGCCTATTCAACGGGCCTATGCGTTACTGCCGGAAGACATCTGATGACACGCCGAAAACTGACAGCCGAAGAAGTGGAGCTGTGGCAGAAGGTCATTCAGAAGACCGAGAAGATGCACCCCGGCACGCATACAACGCCCCCTGCCCTGCCGCTGCCGAAACCCAAGCCGCAGAAACAGCTGAAATCCCGGTTTGAGCTGGAGCTGGACAATTTCGAGCTGGGTGCACGCGCCAAGCCCAAACCGGTGAAGCATGATCTGAAGCCGGCCATCACCGACCAGTTGCGTGCGGCCCACGTGCAGATGGACCGCAAGGCCTTCAAGCGAATGAAGGGCGGCAAGCTGAAGCCAGAGGGAAAGCTGGACCTGCACGGGATGCGGATGGACACGGCGCATTCGGCGCTGACCCGCTTCATTCTGTCGTCGCAGGCCTCGAACCGCAGGCTGGTGCTGGTGGTGACCGGCAAGGGCAAGGACCGGGATGAGCCGGGCCCGATCCCCACACCGCGCGGCAAACTGCGCCACCAGGTCCCGCATTGGCTGGAGCTGCCGCCGCTGGCGCAGGCCGTGCTGCAGGTGACGCCTGCCCATATCAGCCACGGCGGTGACGGGGCCTATTACGTCTACCTGCGGCGCGGGCGCTAGCTGCCCTCTTCGGCGCTGATATTGGCCACTTCAATCTCAGTCGCGGCCTGACCGCGGATCACCTGTCCGGGGAACAGGTTGGCGAGGGTCACATTCTCATGGCCAAAGGCTTCCGCCGTGGCGGTGGCGGAATTCAGCATCGCAATCAGCGCGGGCGAACTGGCGGTGGTGAAATGCCCGCCGGCCGCGCCGTCCTCAAAAGCCGAGACATCAATCACCTCGATCGGCAGGTCCGACACGGCCTGAATGCTCTCCAGATTGCCGAGCCGTTCCCGGCTGTGGGTGCCGCGCATTCGCTGCGACAGGTTGAGGATCTTGTCATTGCGCGACGAGAAGACAATGAAGGGCTGCGGCACCTCACGGAAACTGGCCATTTGCGAGCGGAAGACTTCAACATCCAGATCCGGCGACATCAGCACCACGCCGTCAAGGTTGGCCGCGGCCCAGCCGGGCGCGCCTAATTCCATCTGTCGCAGGCTCTCCATCACCAGCTGCGAGCCCATGGAATGGGCGACGATGACGATGTCACCGCTGGTGCTGCGGCGCAGGATTTGCAGCATCTCGACCAGACCGTCGCGGGCAAACAGCACGGAATCGCCGTCATAGGCATAGCCAAGCGGGCTGCCGAGACTGGGCCAGGAATAGATCACGGTGGCGCCGGGCATGCGGATGTCATTGGCCAGCTGGGCGGCGCGGAAGGCTGTTTCGGCCTGGGTGGAATTGAACCCGTGCACAAACAGGGTGACGTCCCTTTCATCCGCCGGCAGGGCGCGGATTTCCTGCTTCAGCCGGGACTGGAAGGCGGCAGTGCTGGTGAACTGCGCCCGGCGCGCCATGGTGAACTGCCGGTTCGGGTTCGGGTTGGCATAACCGAAATCCAGATTGCCCGGCTGATGGTCCGGCGGAATGGAGACCGTCAGCTCCAGCAGCGACAGCGCTTCGGAGCGTTCCGGCCCGAAGGTGCCATCGGGGCCTTGCGTCCGGGTGGTGGCAGCAAAGATGGTGCGGTTGGTGCCGACGTTCAGCGCTTCGGGCAGGGTTGGCGTGAAGGAGCGGTCGGCGCAGCCCGACAGGGCGGCAAGCGAAGCGGCAAGGATGATCTGGACAATACGCATGGCACCCGGCCCCACAGAAACACAATGCCGGCAGGCTATCGCAGCCGCCGGCATTGTCTAGTAAAGCTTTGGTTGGTCTGCGGGTCAGAGCATATAACGGCTGACGTCCGCCGCACGGTTCAGCTGGCCGAGGTTCTTGCCCACAAAGGCGGCATTGACGATCACCTTGTCGCCAGCCCGGTCGGGGGCGGCAAAAGACAGCTCCTCAAAAACCCGTTCCATCACCGTGTAAAGCCGCCGCGCGCCGATGTTCTCAACGCTTTGGTTCACTTCCGCGGCGATCTTGGCCAGTGCCGCGATACCGTCGTCGGTGAACTCCACCTCGACCTCCTCGGTGCCCATCAGCGCCGTGTACTGGCGGGTCAGGGCATTGTCGGTCTCGGTCAGGATGCGGACGAAGTCTTCCTCGGTCAGCGCGCGCAGCTCCACCCGGATCGGCAGGCGGCCCTGCAGTTCGGGCAGCAGGTCCGAGGGCTTGGCAATGTGGAACGCACCCGAGGCGATGAACAGGATGTGGTCGGTTTTTACCGCGCCATGTTTGGTGCTGACGGTGGTGCCTTCGATCAAGGGCAGCAGGTCGCGCTGCACGCCTTCGCGGCTGACGTCGCCGCCGCGGGCTTCTTTGCGGGCGCAGACCTTGTCGATCTCGTCCAGGAAGACGATGCCGTTCTGTTCCACCGATTCCAGCGCGGTCTTGGTGACGGTCTCATCATCCAGCAGCTTGTCGGCCTCTTCGCCGATCAGCACCTCATAGCTTTCGGCGACGGTCAGCTTTTTGCGCTGGGTGCGCCCGCCCATGGCTTTGCCGAACAGATCGCCCAGGTTCATCATGCCCATGTTGCCGCCCGGCTGGCCGGGGATCTCGAACATATTGCCCATCGGGTTCGATGTATCTGCCACGTCCAGTTCGATCACCGTATCGTCCAGCTCTCCGGACTTCAGCTTCTTGCGGAACATTTCGCGCGTGGCCTCGCGCGCGTCACTGCCGGCGATGATCTCCACCACCCGGTCTTCGGCTGCGGAATGTGCCTTGGCCTTCACGTCTTCGCGCATGTGCTCGCGGGTCTGGATGATGGCGGCATCGACCAGATCACGCACGATCTGCTCCACGTCGCGGCCGACATAGCCCACTTCGGTGAACTTGGTGGCTTCCACCTTGATGAACGGCGCGCGGGCCAGTTTTGCCAGCCGGCGCGAGATTTCCGTTTTGCCGACCCCGGTGGGGCCGATCATCAGGATGTTCTTCGGGTAAACCTCGTCCCGGATGTCATCGGCCAGCTGCTTGCGCCGCCAGCGATTACGCAGGGCGACGGCCACGGCACGTTTTGCGCCGTTCTGGCCGATGATGAAACGGTCGAGTTCCGAGACGATTTCGCGGGGGGTCAGATCGGTCATGTCAGTCCACTTGGTCAATGCGAGGGCGGCAGCCGGTGCAGCGGCAGCACGGGTGAGAAGAGGGAAAGCAGCACGGCGCGGATGCGGGCCCAGAAGGCGCCAAGCGCAACCAGGAAAATGCCGAGCAGCAGGGTGGTCATCGCAGCCCCTTCGCCGTCAAAGACGGTGCTGGCCAGGGCCACGATGTAGCCGATGGCCGCGATCAGGAAAGAGCGGCGGTCGATGATGATGGCAATGAGGGCAAACCCCAGAAGCACCGCCAGCAGCAGCACCTCGGACCCGGCACTGTCGCGCGCCATCAGGGTCAGCGCCACGGTGTTTACCAGCGCAGGGGCAGCCACCACGTGCAGCCAGAAGCCCTGCGCCGAACGCCGGGTGACCCGGTGCGGATCGGAGAGGTCAAAGGTCATCGCAACGCAGAAAACAGCCAGCCCAACCAGCAGCGTCACCCATGCAAAAGGCCCGCTGGCGCTGAGCAGGAAGAGGTCGCCAATCTCGCCCGGCGCGCCGGAGGTGTCGGCGGTGATGATCAGTGCCAGTGCGAAAATACCAAGCGCTATCAGCGCCATGGCAAAGGGCACTTTGAAACGCAGCCAGTAAAGCGCGAGTGCTGCCACAGATAGACCCAGCCCCAGAGGCAGCGATGACAGATCGTTTTGCGCCACCATGAAGGGTTCGGCGAACTTGGCGGAAAAACCCGCAACCGCGTTGCCGCCAAACAGCAGCGACAGGAAGATCGCCGGCGCCACCATGCGGCGGCGGCGGATGAAGTATTCGGACAGGATCCAGACCACCCCTGCGCCGATGGCGGCGGCCCAAGTCACCTGCGTCTGGTAGTTTACGATCTCACTCGCCATGGTGGCGGCATTCACCGCAAACCAGCCCATCGCCAGGATGCCCAGGCCAACAACGATGAAGATCTCGTTGATGCCTTTGAACAGTTCAAACGGCTCTTCGCCCTCGACCAGGTCTTCGCGTGCGCCGCGGCGGCTGTCGGCCAGGGCTTGCAGCGAGCCGGCCTG
>CAJXHQ010000136.1 GCA_913054485.1 uncultured Paracoccaceae bacterium | reverse complement strand
TGTCAGTGATATCTGCCTGCAGCATCGACACATCGCCAAACCGGGACAGGTCCTGTGCCGCCGCATGGATGGCCTCACTGCTGGCCAGGGCGAATACCTGAGCACCGGATTTGGCAAAACCTTCGGCGACCGCGTGGCCGATGCCGCGGCTTGCGCCGGTTACCAGAACGGTTTTGCCCGCAAAATCATAGTTGACCTTACCCATTCAACCGGCCCCCGCGATGCTGGTTGCCGCTCCGGGGGGCAAACCTGTCGACCGTCTCCGGGAGGGGCAGGATAAGGGAGTTGATGTTGTTTGAAGTCGCGGTCATCTTTGCGTCCATAGTGGTTTCCACAACCGTATAGCCCGCCGTCATTTTGTAATTATCATTGCATGCATGTTTACTTTGATATAACTCCAACTAATGAAAAATTCCGTTGGAAATCTGCACGATGTGGACTTGCGGCTGCTGCGCGTCTTTCAAACCGTCGTGCGCTACGGAGGGTTTTCTGCGGCTCAGGAAGTCCTTGGGCTGACGCCCTCTACCATCTCAAACCACATGACAGCGCTTGAAGACCGCCTGGGGGTCAAACTGTGCCACCGGGGGCGCGGCGGGTTCCTTCTGACCGAACGCGGCCGCAAGGTTCACGAAGCCATGCTGGATCTTTTTGGCTCGATCGAAACCTTCCGCAGCGCCGTGGGTGCCGCCAAAGGGGCGATCACGGGGGTTGTTGAATTCGGCGCTGTTGACGGGCTTTATACCAATGAGGAATTCCCTTTATCTGACGTCGTGGGCGAATTTGCCAAAACCGCACCCAACGCGCAGCTGAATGTCCAGATTGCGTCCCCGCAAGAACTGCTTCGCGGCCTGATAATGGGCCGCTTCCACGTCATCCTGACGCCGTTTCAGAAGTTCCCGAAGGCGGCCGAAGCCCAATTTCTGTTTCGTGAACTTCAGCAGCTCTATTGCGGCCGCAACCATGCGCTCTTTGAGCTGGATGACAGTCTGATCACCCATGAAATGGTGTCGCGATATCCCTATGCCGCCCGAAGTTATGAGAGACGTTCCCAGATCCACGGGCAGGATCTGAACCTCCAGGCCTCGATTTCATTCATGGAGAGCGCAGCTATATTGATCTCATCGGGTCAGTATATCGGATATTTGCCAGACCATTTTGCCGACGCTCATGTCGCCTCAGGGAAGCTGCGTGCAATCAACTGCGAGGATGCCAGTTTCTTTGATGACTTCTATGTTGTGACCCGCCGCAGCGCCAAAAATGCGGCCGCTGAACATTTCCTGAAACTGATGCAGTCGCTGGTTCCGCAGCCCGGATCTGCCTGACCATACTGCCTATGGCGCTAATAAGAGTATCTAAAATCCGATTTGGCATGCATACGTGCCAGACAATTGGGGTCGCGGGCGGGCTTTGATGAACCGGCCGTTCCCCGGCGGCATCGATTTGCCAAGATGGGAGTACAGCGTTCCAAAAAGAAGAATGTTCATGTCGGGGATGTCACGTTGGGGATTGATCTGGTGGAGAGTGTTTTTCAGGTTCGCGGGGCAGAAGCAGCGAGGCAGGTTCTTGTCAGCTACGCTCAGATGAGACAACAAGAGACCCTGCTTGGTTGCTATAATACTCACCCTAAATGAACATTGTCCTGCTGCGGGATTTTCCTTCGCTGCCGATGAAAGCCTGGCCTAACTTTAGGGCGGACGACGACGCGAAGCTGAGCGTGCGCAAGCGGAAAGGTGCGGCCCAATGCGCGTTGGCCGCTGGATTTCGTTTTCGGGCAGTTCGCCCCTGGCCAGCGCTTCCGCCTGCTCAGAGTTGTCGATGATGTCACCCGGGAACGCCTCGCAGCGATCCCAGACACGCCAATTTCGGGACGCCGTGTGGCATGTGAACTGACGGCTCTGATCGAGCGCCGCGGGCAGCCGGGGATGATCATTACTGGCAGCGGGGAGGTACTGATCCCGGACGTCGCCCTGCGGTGGTGTGCCAAAAGCTGCATCGGGGGCACTCCACGGCATCCGGCAAGCCAATGCAGAGCTGTTTCGTAAAAAATTTCAAGGAGATGCGGGATAAATTGCTCAACCTGCGCCAAGCGCGGCAATCAGCAACCGGCCTCCGGTCACGGCAGGATGAAAGTTCAGTGGCCGGTCATTTGATTGTTGCCTGCCGGCAGAAAATTTGGCTGGAAGGGCTTGCTTTTCCCTGATGCCATGGCCATGCACGGTCACCGTGATACATTCATCTGATCAATTGCCCCCGTCTTTGGACGATCTCGGCTGGTCTCAGTTCTTTGGCAATCAGCTGGGTCCTGACGAGACGGGCCTTGCCCGGATGCGCATTGCAACCGTCCACCGGTCCCGCATGACAGCCATATCTGCAAACGGCCCGGTGAAGCTGAACCTGCCTGCTCAGGCGACTACCGCAGATTTCGCCGTGGGGGACTGGATCCTGGCGGATCCCCTGACCGACACCGTCCTGCGCCGTCTGGAAAGACGTGCCCTGTTGCAGCGCCAGACCGAGGGCGCCCGGACACCGCAACTGATTGCCGCAAACGTCGACACGCTGTTCATCGTTACCTCTTGCAATGACGACTTCAATCAAGCCCGGCTGGAGCGCTACCTCGCCCTTGCAAATGAGGCTCGCGTGACCCCGGTGATTGTCCTGACAAAAGCCGATCAGGCAGCCGGTGCAGATCCCTACCGGCAGCAGGCAGAGGACCTTCAGCGCGCATTGGCCGTCGTGGCCGTGAACGCAAAAACCGGCGATGCGGTGACGGCTTTGGCGCCGTGGTGCGGATCCGGGCAGACGATTGCTCTGGTCGGATCCTCCGGGGTGGGGAAGTCAACTCTGCTGAACACTCTTGCTGCCAAGCCAGCTGAGGAGGCACAGCCTACTGGCGGCATCCGGGAAGATGATGCCAAGGGGCGCCACACAACGACGACGCGTTCTCTGCACGCTATCGAAGGCGGTGGCTGGGCAATTGACACGCCGGGAATGCGCAACCTGCATCTCAGCGATGTCCAGGCCGGTCTGGACATGCTGTTTTCCGAGATCACTGAGCTGGCCCCCAAATGCCGCTTTCGCGATTGCACCCACGCGCACGAGCCAGGCTGTGAGGTTCAGGCCGCGGTTGCCGCCGGGTTGATCGACCCGGTTCGACTTGGCCGCTGGCGCAAGCTGATCGAGGAAAACCATAGCAACGCCCGTCCGGAAACCAGGGCTCGCGGGAACAAGCCCCGCGGCACGCGCAGTAAGCGACGCTGAGTCCTTCCCCACCCTGCACGGCCTATGATCCGCCGGGATCGAGCCCTGACGGCCAGTTCCCGCCATATGGCGCAGCATCACATGACCAATCCTTCACGGGTATTGAACTGCCTGGCCTCAGGCGATGCCCAAGTGAGCAGAATAGAGACGCTTGTGGTACCGCTGCATCGTCGAGCAACTGTCCGGCCCTCGATTTCTTTGCGCAGCGGGCGGGAAATGCGGGCCAAGGATGGCGGAAGGCGACCCTTCATTTCCACGGGCAACCCCCTACGGTCAAAGGCAGCATGGATATGTGACCGTTCTCCCGGCGGGGCCTCGGGACCGGATGAATTGATTTTTTGCCTGCAGCGCTAGGTGACTGGATTATGTCGCCTAATTCAAGCAGTTCTTGGCTGGAGGTCAGAGATGAAATTCAAAGCGCCATCCTTTGCTTTCTCAGCTTCGCTCGCCCTGTTTCAGCTGTTCACGCCCGTGAGCGCATCTGCGCAGGCCACCTGGCAGTTTTCGGATGACGGTCTCGGCTGGTTTGGACATGCGCGCGCGAAAGCATCCGGATCAACTGTGGCCCTAAGGTGTTCCAGGGCGGGTGCCCCGGCCGGGCAATACCCCGGCGACCGATCGGGTGTGTCCTTGTTTGATGTGCCCGCGAACCATTTCACCTTCCTGCTTCCGGGCTCTGTGTTTCCGGGCGCGGCAAAGGCCGGACAGGTCGTTGACGTTGCAATTGAAATCGACGGTAAGGCGATAGGCGGCACATCGCGGATGATGTATCTGCAACCTGAAAAGTCCTTTGCCGCGCTGCTGCCGATGGCCAGTGCGGTGTTTGACCAAATCAGCACTGGGACGACGCTGTCTCTCAAGCCGCAAGGCGCAGCTAAAGCCATCGTTGTTCCACTCGATGGTTCATCCCAAGCCATAGCCGCACTGGGAGAGTATTGCCAATCCCGCTGGACCGCACGCCCGATGCCGGCAGGGACAGCCGGAGACAGGACCGCGGGCGCAAGCGGGCCGCTGGTTGTCCAGGTCCCACCGCCCCCGTTCCGCGGCCTTTCACCGGCGCAGCACTCTGGCAGGCTGCTGACCGGTTTTCCCATAATCCACGGTTTGGATGCATCTTCGGATCTGCGGATTGGCAGTCAGGTGTTTTCAAAGCCGAGCTTCGACCTCGCCTATTTTCTCGACCTGATGATCGCCAGGTCCAAGCCCGCAGTTTTCGAGCGCAGCGAGATCGCACTGCGATTTGCCCAGCGATACATGGCGGGAGCCGAACGGGACCGCTACTTTGCCGGCTGCCGGGGATCTTGCAGCCCCAACCTTCCCTATGACGGCTGGGCCGGATCAAACGAGTTCGAGCGGGCTGGAACATACCGGGCTTTCATGTCCCAGATGGTGCCAAAACTGCAAGCCGCAGCCCCCAAAGCCCCCGTCGGGTTGCTGAACGTGATCGAAGTTCAACTTCGGGCCTACGACACGGCCAGGGGCGGTTTTCCGATTTCGACCCTGCGCGGTGGCTTCGGCTTTTATGGAACTGTGCAGCCGGCCTCTGCCGCGCGCTATGAGATGCAACTGGCCGTTCCGCAGATGCTTGAAATGCCCGCGGGACAAGCCGAGGCCCTTCTGTCCCGGCTGACCGATCCGAAACGGCGTGCCTATCTGGCCGCGTTTCAGACTATTTCCGAGCCGGGCTGGGACCATAACACCGAACGCCCTTCTTTGACGGTCACGACGCAACGGCTGGCGCTATTTTCAGGCCCACAGCTTTCCGACCGCCTGTATGAGTTTCCCTTGGACGCCCCCCCTCCTGCCTCCGTTGCACAGCCCGCTGCCGCGGTTGAAGAACAGCTGAGCATTGCGATGCTGCTGGCGCGCTTCGGGCCTGGACTTTTGCCGCAGGCCACTTTCGAAAACGCTCTGAGAGCCCAGATACAAAACGATCAGTACCGCCTTCAGAACACCACAGGGAATCTGGGCACTCCGTTCTTTTCGAAAGACGAAATATTGGGGCGCGCTCCCCAATTTGTGGCGAAGGAACTTGCAGGCGCCTTCCCGGAGCGCGTGCAGAAGGCTCTGTCCGGCATCCCCAGCCGGGTCTCGGTCCAATCGACTGTTTCCCTTAGCAATTTGGTCTATGAAGACGGGGTTCTGAGACGGAATGTTTCAAACTGGCCCTTCAAGGCGCTCGACATCCCATTGACGGCCAAGTCCGGGCGACCGGAGAAACCGGAAGCGGCCGGTGACGGCTATATCTTTGCGATGCCGCGGCGCGTGACCGCGCGCATGCCCGAAGGGGCAGTTCCAACAGAAACCCTGGGTCCAACACTCAAGATCCTTCGGGCAAGCCGCCAGACCGGCCTCCTCCTCGATATCCACCCTGTGATCCCGCCCTTGGCACTCTCCTCCAGAGATGCGGAAGCGCTGTATATTCGTCCGGACTGCGAGACGAACCGGATGACCTTGAAACAACAAGGCATTCCCGACAAGCAGGCCCGGCTCATGGTCGAAAAATGCTATAAGCAGATAAGCCAGTACAAACCGGAAATCAGGATTTCGCTTGATATCGAGGTGCTGAGCGAGGCGGAATCGGACACCGGACAGCCCGCCTTGGCCGGCCGAGTTGTCGGAGCAACAGCAGTCGGCCCAAAGGGAGAGGTTCTGAAGTCCTATACCAGAGAGGAGCTATTGGCGGCCGTTCCCCGGCAGGAAGAGCAGGCTCCACCCGTCCCCACCGCGACAATCGGCGTGGTTCCCACGGCCGCCCTGGTACTCATCGGGGCCCGCCTCATGGACCAGGACCCGCTCTCTGTTATGGAAGGCATTGTCGGCTGGCACGGTGATCGCAGTCTCGGCGCATTTGAAAAACGGGACCTGGCGACCGCTCTGGTCGCTGAGGGCAAGGCAGCTGACGCCGGGGAGATCTGGGTCGGAGGATCGATCAACTGGGCTGACTACGATTTTGACCTGCAGGGCTTCCCTGTGCGGTCAGTTTCACTCTCTGTGCTCTCTTCGCTGCATGAGACAATGCCAAGGGGTGTGAAGGTCACAGCGGTCAATGAAAAGGTGTTTGCATTGCCGATGGAGCCTGAAAAGGCCCGCGCCTTTATGGCTGAGCATGGCGGGAGCCTGCAGTTCCCGGTACGGGCGCGGATCACGCCCGTAAAAGCAGGGATTTCCAGCGGGGCACTGTATCTGCAATCCGAAATCCTGAATCTTGAAGTCTTTCAGGCCAAAACCGAACCTTTGTATGCAGCCGAGGACGATCTGCTCCTCCGGTTGGCCCAGCCTGTTGAACAGTCAGCTGCAGAACAGCCACCTGCTGAGGAAAGACCCGTCAGCGCACCGTCTATCCCCCGCAGCACGGATGGGCCTGACATTGCCGGATTGCGGATTGGCATGACGGTCACGGAGGCCGAGAATGTCATCCGGGACAAGATCGACATCGGGTGGACCGGAACGGGTGACGCTGATGGCAACGAAACAGCTCATACGCCGTTTTCCGAGTTTCAAAGCTACATCAGCTCGGACGGCACCCAGCAGATTGTTCTGTTCACAGGTCCCGGCAGCGCGGACCAGGTCATTGCCATCACAAGATCCATTTACATCGCAAAAGTGACCGCACCTGAGGCGATCGAGGCCAACCTGTCGCAGAAATACGGCCCGCCGCTTTCAGGCCGGGAGAGCGGGCAAATCGTCTGGACCGAAAAAACTGGCGCGAAATCGAATATCCAGACGACACCGGCAAACACGTTCCGCATGGGCAATTGTTTCGTGTCCTTGGCCGGCTCGGGGTTCAGGACACGTCACCTTGATTTCGGCGATACAGGATCGCCGCAGGATGCCGGCAGCACGGTGAAGTCGGTCGCGCCGACAATAGCCGTTTACAGCGGGCGCCAGGAAAACCAGCACACGACAGAGAAATACGATACGGAAATCTGGCGCGAATGCGCGCCGGTTGTTCTTGCGGAAATTCGCGAATCCGATGGCGGTACCATACTGAATTACGCGCTCATCAGCCTTCCTGATTACGCCGCGGCATACCGTTACGCGATCCAGGCCAAGGACGAAGCCAAAGCGGATGTTTCAGCCCTGCCCGACCTGTGACACGTCTGGCCGGCCTCGCTGCGGCAATAGCTACTGCACCGGCACTGTTGCTGATTGCACCGCCTGCGCATGCCGCTGGTGGCTGCGCGGCAGAACAGGCCCAACTGTCTGAGATGTATAAACACCGGAATGCCGCGATCTCAGAAGTTCTCAAAGAAGGCATGGATCAGCAGGGGGAGTGGTGGCGGACTGAACCGCCCCGGCTTGCCCGGAGAGCAAAACTCTCACAGGATAGCTCTCCATGGACAGGAAGAAGAATACG
>CAJXHQ010000135.1 GCA_913054485.1 uncultured Paracoccaceae bacterium | reverse complement strand
GATCGACCTGATGCAGGGGCTGCCGGACCTGTTCCGCGATGCCCGCACCTTTGCCGCCGCGCGCTTCCCCGAAATCTTTGATGAAAGCAGCCGGATCCACCAGACCCTCGTGGCCATCGCCGAAACCCTGCAGGCTAAGGGAATGGACGTTCTGCAGGGGTTGGCCGGATCGGCCGTCTCCTTGCTGAACGTCGTTGTGCTGCTGGTCATCGTGCCGGTGGTTTCGGTCTACCTGCTTCTGGACTGGGACCGTATGGTGGCGCGTATCGACGCGCTGCTGCCGCGCGACCATGCGCCGGTGGTGCGCCGCCTTGCAGGTGAGATCGACAGCACCCTGGCCTCCTTCGTGCGTGGCATGGGGATGGTCTGTTTCATCCTTGGCACCTATTACGCGGTGGCGCTGATGCTGGTGGGGCTGAATTTCGGGCTCGCTGTCGGCTTCATCGCAGGCCTGGTCACCTTCATCCCCTACCTCGGCGCGCTGATCGGCGGCGCGCTGGCAATCGGCCTCGCCCTGTTCCAGTTCTGGGGCGATTGGGTTTCCATTGGCATCGTCGGGGTGATCTTTGCCATCGGCCAGATGATTGAAGGCAACTTCCTGACTCCCAAGCTGGTGGGCTCCTCCGTCGGGCTGCACCCGGTCTGGCTGCTGCTGGCACTGTCTGTTTTCGGCGCACTCTTCGGCTTTGTCGGCATGCTGGTCGCGGTGCCTGTTGCGGCCGCCCTTGGCGTCATTGCGCGTTTCCTGACAGAGCAGTATCTGGACAGCCGGCTCTACCAGGGCAAAGACCACCAGGACGCGCAGTAAGACAGATGGCACAGCAGCTCAGCTTCGACCTGCCGGCCAAGCCGGCGCTGGGGCAGGATGATTTCTTCGTCGCGCCCTCCAATGCCATGGCCGTGGCCATGATCGACCCCGGATTCACCTGGCCGACGGGAAAACTGGTGCTCAGCGGTCCCGTCGGGGCCGGCAAGACGCACCTGGTACATGTCTGGGCCAGCCAGTCCGGAGCCCGGATCCTGCGCGCCGCTGATATGACCGAGGAGCGCGTACCCGATTTGGTGCAAGGCCCGGTGGCGGTGGAAGACGTGCAGGACATCGCGGACAACCTGCCAGCGCAGAAGGCCCTTTTCCACCTGCACAACCTGCTGATGGCCGCCGGCCAGCCGCTGCTGATGACAGGGCAGAAGGCACCGAATCTCTGGGCCCTGTCCCTGCCCGACCTGCAGAGCCGGGTGCAAGGCGCCGCCCATGCCGCGCTTGAAGCACCGGACGATGCGCTTCTGGCCGTCGTGCTGGCCAAATTGTTCAATGACCGTCAGATCATGCCGAAACCGGATGTGATCCCCTACCTGGTGGCCCATATGGACCGCTCATTTGAGGCCGCACAGGACATCGTTGCCCGCTTGGACCGGGTTTCTCTGGAAGAACGCCGCGGCCTGACACGCGCCCTGGCGATCCGGCTGTTATCCGAAGACAGACAATAGGTTTTGCGATAATCTGCCGCCGTGGTAACCCTACCGAAACCGGCGCTTTTGCATCCTGACCAACGACCACTCCAACAGGACCGCCCATGAACGTGACACCGCCGCCCGCCGCGACCGATTGGGGCCCTTTCGGCCGCCCGCTGTTCGAAGACCCGGATACCCGCGCTCTGTCGCGGGTCGGCGTGGTCGACGTGGGATCGAACTCGGTCCGGCTGGTTGTCTTCGACGGCGCGGCCCGCAGCCCTGCCTATTTCTACAACGAAAAGATCATGTGTGCGCTGGGGGCGGGCCTCTCCGAGACCGGCACGCTCAGCCCCGAGGGCCGCATCCGCGCGCTGAACGCGCTGCGCCGCTTCCAGCATCTGGCCAAGGGCATGCGCCTGCCGCCCCTGACCATCGTCGCCACCGCGGCGGTGCGCGACGCCAGCGACGGGCCCGACTTCTGCGATGAGGTGCTGCGCGAGACCGGGCTGAAGATCCATGTGATCGATGGCGCGGAAGAGGCGCGGCTTTCGGCCCAGGGCGTGCTGCTGGGCTGGCCCGGCTCCTACGGGCTGGTCTGCGATATCGGCGGCTCCTCGATGGAGCTGGCGGAAATCCAGGACGGCGAGGTCGGCAAACGTGTGACCTCCTCGCTGGGACCGCTGAAGCTGCGCGACGTCAAAGGCGGGCGCAAAGGCCGCAAAGCGCATATCAAAGAGGTCATCGCCGGTTTGCGCGAAGAGATGGGCCCGCAGAAGGACCGCCTGTTCCTGGTCGGGGGCAGCTGGCGTGCCATTGCCCGCATCGACATGCACCGCCGCGGCTACCCGCTGAAAGTGCTGCACGAATACCGGATGACCGCCAAGGACGTCCGCGACACCATCAAGTTCATCGAAAAAGCCGACCTGGACAGGCTGCGCGGCGAGACCGGCACCTCGTCCAGCCGGATGTCGCTGGTGCCCTTTGCCGCCGATGTGCTGGCGCGGCTGATCCGCACCTTCAAACCCAAGGATATCGCCGTTTCCTCCTATGGCATCCGCGAAGGCCTGCTGTACGAGCAGATGCCCCAGCGCATCCGGGACCTCGACCCGCTGATCGAAGCCTGCCGGGTGGCTGAAGCCAAGGAATCCCGCCTGCCCGGTTTCGGGGCCACGCTGCACGATTTCGTCAAACCGCTGTTCCGCACCACCCCGCCAGCGCGCCGCCGCCTGGTTGAGGCCGCCTGCCTGCTGCATGATGTCAGCTGGCGTGCCCATCCCGATTACCGTGCCGAGGTCTGTTTCGAGAACGCCACCCGTGCCAATCTGGGCGGGCTGAAACATTCCGAGCGCGTCTTCCTCGGCCTCGCGCTGCTGCACCGCTACCGCAACAAGCGGCAGGGCACCTCCTTTGAAAACCTGTATGACCTGTTGGACGAAAGAGGCCGCCACGAAGCCGAAGTGCTGGGCAAGGCAATGCGTTTCGGCGCAATGCTGATGGTGACGCAGGACAGCGACATCGGCACGCTCAACTGGCAGCCGCGCAAACGCGTGCTGCACCTGACCCTGCCCGCCAGACTGGAGCCGCTGTATGGCGAGGTCGCTGAATCCCGCCTGCGCTCGCTGGCCAATGCGCTGGAGGCCGACGTCTCGGTTAAAATCGCCCGCCGCTAGATATCGGTGGTGCCGCCCGGCGGGGTCTCTTCCTGCGGCGCGGCTTTCTCCTCCGGCTTGCGGCGGATGATGATATCGCCGTTGGGCAGGATCTCCGGCATCTCGTAGACGCTCCAATCCTCCACTTGGGATGCAATGTCGGCCAAGGCAGGGCCCATATCGGCCCAGAATTCCTGCATCGAGGGGCCGATGGTCTCTGCCAGCCCCTGCAGATCTTCCAGCGCCGGCTCCATCTCCTGGCGCAAGCCCTCCCAGAACAGTTCAATGCCCTGCTCCATCAGGCTCTGGGCATCGCCCTCACCTTTCGGCGCATCGTCCGCCTGAACCGGGGAGGCCGCCAGGGCGGCCGCGAAAACGGGTATGAGAATCTGTTTCATGAGAAGGATATAAGCGCTTTCCGCACAGGTTTAAGTCAGCTCCAGGTCAAGGCTTACCGGAAAATGGTCCGATGCCGTCAAAAGCGCCTCGCGCAGATCGGGGTCACTATAGCATTCCTCATCCTCGAAGGGGTGCCAGATCCGCCACTCAGGGCGCAGCGCCATCAGGCCCGCGGAAATCATCACATAGTCCAGAAGCGCGCGGAAAAAGCGCTTGGTCTCAGGGTTGTAGAACCGGGCTGAACTGGGAAAAGCCTGCGAGCGCGGCTGCAGCGCCTTGCGCGCGTGCGGATCGAACAGATCATCGCCCATGACGATTTCCACCGAAGACCGCCCGAAGAGCCGTTCATACTCATCCAGCCCCGGCCCGTCGTTGAGGTCGCCCATTACCATCAGCTGCTCTCCGGCAGCCAAGAGACTGTCAATCCGGCGGCGCAGCCAGACCGCCTGTGCCAGTTGCTTGCGCCGGTTTGCAATGGATTTCCGGATCTTGGCATCTTCCCCCTGCGTGCCATGGGGCACCTTGGATTTCAGATGCGCGCCGATCATCCGGAACCGGCTGCCAGCCGCCGTTTCCACCGCCAGCTCCAGCGGCGGCTTGGAAAACACCACCTTGTCCTTTGCGGAATCAATATCGAGATCGATGCCGAAGACACCGTCAAACCGCGGCGCTTCCCGTTCCTCCTGCGGATCGTGCACCGGCGTCAGCACATCCGGATCATAAAGCAGTGCGATTTCCTGCTGGGTATCATTGGCAAAGCCCATCACCGCCCGGCTGGTGCGCAGCCCGTAGTGAGCGGCAAAGCCTTCAAGCGCCCGCACGCAGTCCTGGTGTTTGCCGCTGTTCGGGGCTTCGACCACCATGACCGCATCCGCATCCAGCCGCCGGAACACCAGCGCCAGTGCCGCCGCCTGTTCAGCACGGGTCACATCCTGCCGGCCCGACCATTCGCCGTCGGCCCGCAGGCGGTCCTGCTGGTCAAAGAGGGATTCGAACCACTCAACGTTATAAGTTGCCAGCCGCATTGCCGCAGCACCCGTTGATCTCGTCCCAGGCCCGGTTGATGTCGATCATCCGCTTTTCCGCCAGCCGCACGGCCTCCTCCGGCACACCACGGGCAATCGTGGCATCCGGGTGGGTCTCACGCACCAGCTGGCGCCAGGCCTTGCGGATCTCCTCCTTCGGTGTGCCCCGCGCCACACCCAGCACGGTAAAGGGATCCTTTGGCGCATCCGGCACGAACCTGGCCCGCAGCGCGTTGAAATGCAGATCATCCAGCCCGAAAATATCCGCCACATTCTCCAGGAAAGCGTTTTCGCCGGGGTGGTAGAATCCGTCCGCCATGGCGATGTGGAACAGCCCCTCCATGAGGTCGTTCAACGTGACCGGATCCTGTTCGAACATGCCCGCGATCTTGCGCGCATAATCCCGGTAGCCCGCCACATCGGTGCGCGCCATATCGAAAACCTTGGCAGCCCCCACTTCGTCCTCGCGGGCGATCTGAAAGACCTCGCGAAAAGGCGGTCACCTCATCACGGGTGACCTGCCCGTCGGCCTTGGCCATCTTGGCCCCCAGCGCGATCACAGCAATGGCAAAAGCAACGGAGCGCTCGGGCGGCGCGCGCAGCCGATCAAAAACCTGGGTCAGGCTTTCACCACTGGAAAGTGCCGCCAGCGCATCGGATATCCGGGTCCACAAAGACATGCCACAAGCCTAGACCGGTTTCACGCCTCTGTCAGCCCGGATCGCCGCCCTGCGGCAAATTCTTCTGCATCAGCACAAGGTCCAGGCGGCGGCCCGCCTTCTGCCCCACCTTCACCAGCCGCCCTGTTTCGCGGTAACCAAGCCGCGCATGAAACGCCACGGCCTCCGGGTTTGCCCCGCTGATCCCCGCAACCATGACTTCAATACCGGCCGCCGCCGCAGCGGCCTCCACCGCCGCCAGCAGCCTGCGCCCCGCGCCGCGGCCGGTTTCCCCCGGTGCCAGGTAGACCGAGTGTTCCGCCGTCCGCGCATAGCCGGGACCGGCACGGAACGCTCCATAGGTGCCATAGCCCAGCACCTTGCCCGCCGCCACTGCCAGGAAGACCGGCGGCCCGTTTCGAAGTCCCTCCTGCCAGTGCTTCAGGGGCTTTTCCTCGGTCGTGAAGGTCACCAGCGTTTCGCGCACGTAATACCTGTGAATTCCGGCCAGGGCCTCCGCATCGCCCGCCTCTGCCCGCCGGATGATCACCGCAAGACCCTCAGCCCATGCGGGGTGTCGAATTCCGCCTCATAGCCGCCCCTGCCAGCCTCGAATACCACCCGCCCATCCCGCAGGCCCAGCATTTTGCAGAGCGCGGCTGCCTGCGGATGCGCGACCACCAGCCGGCGCAGCGCACAGCCCCGCTGCGTCAGCCGCGGCGCAGGGTGCCCCCCCTGCCATTCGATCAAGGCCGGGAACATGTTCTGAAACGGCAGGATGCCGTCCTTGGGCACCGCCATCCGCCAGCGCAGATCCCCGCGCGACAGCGCCAGAGGCTGGCCTGCGGCGTCCGGCAGTCCGGCCAGGGCAGCTTCCAGATCCCCGCATCGGCAGATCCAGTTGCTGATCCGCGGCGGGCCCTTGAAGCGGTCCAGGTCAAACCAGCGCGGCCGCTGCTGCGGCTCCGCCTCCGGGTCCACCGCAATGGCCTCCAGGTAGAGCCCCTCTGCCAGCCCCAGCAGCCGGTTGTGCGTGCCAAACATGGCGTGGGAACCACCCGCCTGCAGCGGCACTCCCAGCGCCTCTTCCACATGCGCCGCAGCCGCCTCCAGGCTCTCGCCCGCCACGGCCAGATGATCCAACTCCATGCGCCATCCCCCTCTTTCGCCCAGCCTAAAGCAGGAAGGGCGGCCCGCAACGCGAAAACTGCCCCAGCTTCACTTGTCCGGAAATATCCTCGGGGGTGAATTGAGCCCACCAGGGCTCAAGAGGGGGCAGACAGCCCCCTCCAGCCCGCGCCTCAAAGGGGGCGCAAGACCTGCGGCCCCGCCAGGGGCCACCGCCTGGCTCAGCCCTTGGCCTCGCGGATCAGCTTCAGGATGCCCTGGGCCGCTTCCGGGATATTGGTGCCGGGGCCGAAGATCGCCTTTACGCCGCGCTCATAGAGGAAATCATAGTCCTGCTGCGGGATCACCCCGCCGCAGATGACGATGATATCCTCCGCACCTGCCGCCTTCAGCGCCTCGACCAGCTGCGGCGCCAGCGTCTTGTGGCCTGCCGCCTGGCTGGAGATCCCGACGACATGCACGTCATTGTCGATGGCATCCTGCGCGGCTTCTTCCGGGGTCTGGAACAAGGGGCCCACATCGACATCGAAGCCGATGTCGGCAAAGGCGGTTGCAATCACCTTGGCTCCGCGGTCATGGCCGTCCTGGCCCATTTTCACCACCAGCAGACGCGGGCGCCGGCCTTCTTCCTCGGCAAAGCCTTCGATATCCTTCTGGATCGCGGCAAAGCCCTCGTCACCCTCGTAAGCCGCGCCGTAGACGCCGGCCAGAGTCTTCACCTCGGCGCGGTGGCGGCCGAATTCCTTTTCCATCGCCATGCTGATTTCCCCCACAGAGGCCCGCGCGCGCGCCGCTTCAACAGCTGCCGCCAACAGGTTGCCGCCATCCTTGGCGCAGGCCGTCAGCGCGTCCAGCGCGGCCTGGCAGGCCGCCTCGTCCCGCGTCTCGCGCATCTGGTTCAGACGGGCGATCTGACTGTCGCGCACCGCCATATTGTCCACATCCAGAATGTCGATGTGGTCTTCACTTTCCTTGCGGTACTTGTTGACGCCGACCACAACCTCTTCGCCGCGGTCCACCATGGCCTGGCGGCGGGCGGCGCTTTCCTCGATGCGCAGCTTGGGCATGCCGGATTCCACGGCCTTGGTCATGCCGCCCATTTCCTCGACCTCTTCCATCAGGGCCCAGGCCTGTTCGATCAGGTCGTTGGTCAGGCTTTCCACGTAGTAGGAGCCGGCCAGCGGGTCCACCACGTTGGTGACGCCGGTTTCTTCCTGCAGCACCAGCTGGGTGTTGCGGGCGATGCGGGCAGAGAAATCCGTGGGCAGCGCAATCGCCTCGTCCAGCGCGTTGGTGTGCAAACTTTGCGTGCCGCCCAGAACCGCCGACATCGCCTCGTAGGCCGTGCGGACCACGTTGTTATAGGGATCCTGCTCCTGCAGGGACACGCCCGAGGTCTGGCAATGGGTGCGCAGCATTTTGGAGCGTTCGGATTTGGCGCCGAACTCGGTCATGATGCGGTGCCACAGCAGGCGCGCGGCGCGCAGTTTGGCGGC
>CAJXHQ010000134.1 GCA_913054485.1 uncultured Paracoccaceae bacterium | reverse complement strand
GCCTCCTGCCCCCGGACAAGCCCGGGGCCATTCCCCCGGAGTATTTTCCAAAAGGTGAACGGGAGGTCCGCGCCGCGCAGCGGCGCGCGGCCCAACGCCGAAGGGCGGCCGTCAGGCCGTCTTGAGGGGGCGGGAGGGGCCCG
This sequence comes from uncultured Paracoccaceae bacterium, assembly GCA_913054485.1. Classification (GTDB taxonomy): domain Bacteria; phylum Pseudomonadota; class Alphaproteobacteria; order Rhodobacterales; family Rhodobacteraceae; genus FREY01. The sequence goes on along the minus strand of CAJXHQ010000134.1, from coordinate 7,679 downwards.
CCCGCCGCAGGCGGGCCGGGTCCGGGATCCGGCTCAGCCGGTCAGCAGCGAACGGGCCGCGGCGCGGGCTTCTGCGGTGATGGTATCACCGGATATCATCCGGGCGATCTCATCCGTGCGCTCGTCCTGGTCCAGAGGGACAACAGTGGAGAGCGTTACACCATCAGTGACCTGCTTTTGCACCCGCCAGTGGTGCGCGCCCTGGGCGGCCACCTGCGGTGAATGGGTCACCACCAGCACCTGGCCGCCATCGGCCAGGGCTGCCAGGCGGCGGCCGACCGCGTCCGCAGTGGCGCCGCCGACGCCGCGGTCGATCTCGTCGAAGATCAGCGTTTGTGTGCCATCATCCCCGCGCAGGCAAACTTTGAGAGCCAGCAGGAAACGGCTCAGCTCGCCGCCGGAGGCAATTTTGTTCAATGGGCCAGACGGCGCACCGGGGTTGGTTGCCACCGAGAAGGCCACGGCGTCACGGCCCTCCGGGCCGGGCTGGGCTTCGGTGACCTGGGTCGCAAAGACCGCGCGTTCCATTTTCAGCGGCGCCAGCTCCGCCATCACCGCCAGATCCAGCGCACCGGCGCTTTCCTTGCGCCCGGCGCTCAGCGCCGCCGCTGCGGCCTCATAGGCGGACTCTGCTTCGCGCAAAATTGCTTCCCGCCCTTCGAGATCCTGATCGCCCGCATCCAGCGCCGCGAGGCGCTGGCGCAGGTCACCGGCATAGCTGCCCAGCTCGTCGGGCAGCACATCGAGCTTGTGGGCCAGGGCGTGGATCGCAAAGAGCCGCTCCTCGCAGGCTTCCAGTTCGGAGGGATCAAACTCCAGATGCTCCAGCACCCGCGCGACCCCGTCCTGGGCATCGCCCAGTTCGATCATCGCACGGCTGAGCGCGGCAAGGCTTTCGTCCAGATCGGCCCCGTCCGCATCCGCCGCACCGTCGAGCCAGCGCTGTGCTTCGCCCATGGCAGCCTCGGCGCCTTCCGTGAGCAGCCCATGGGCCCGCGCCACATCGCCGCGGATCCGCTCGGCGCCCTGCATCTGACGGCGGCGGGCGTCCAGCGCACCGTCTTCGCCCGGTTGCGGGTCCAGCTTGTCCAGCTCCGCAACCGAATGGCGCAGAAAATCCTCTTCGGCGCGGATCGCATCCAATGCAGCGCGGGCGGTTTCAACCGATTTGCGGGCGGCGGCGGCAGCGGTCCATGTGCCGCGGGTTGCCGCCAGCAGCGGTGCCAGCCCGGCATAAGCATCCAGCATGCCGCGGTGGCCGCGCGGGTTCAGCAGACCGCGGTCATCGTGCTGGCCATGCAGCTCCAGCAGGGTTTCGGACAGGGCCCGCAGCACCTCGCCCGAGCAGCGCCGGTCATTGACCCAGGCGGTCTTGCGCCCCTCGGCGGTGTTCACCTGGCGCAGGATCAGCTCTTCGCCGCCCGGAAGCCCGGCCTCCTCCAGCACCCGGTGAGCGCTATGGCCCTGGGGCAGATGGAACTCGGCCATCACCTCCCCTTGGGCCGCGCCCTGGCGCACCAGGTCGGCCCGGCCGCGCCAGCCGAGCACAAACCCCAGGCTGTCGAGCAGGATGGATTTGCCCGCCCCGGTTTCGCCGGTGAGCACATTGAGACCGGGCCGGAAGCTGAGCTCCAGGTGGTCAATGATCAGCATATCGCGGATTTCAAGCGCGCAGAGCACCGGTCAGCCTCCCGTGCGGCAGATTACAGCCACTGGCCTTTGACCATCTGACGATAGATCTGCGCCAGCCAGCCATTGCCCTTGGCCTTGGGCTCCAGACCCTGGCCGGTCAGCAGCGCGTAGCTGTCCTGATACCAGTCGGTGGACTGGAAATTATAACCCAGAATCGCGCCGGCGGTCTGCGCCTCATCTGTCAGGCCCAGCGACAGGTAGGCCTCGACCAGGCGGTGCAGCGCCTCGGGTGTGTTCGAGGTGGTCTGAAAGCTTTCTACGACCACCCGGAACCGGTTGATCGCTGAGGCATAATGCTGACGGCGCAGGTAGTAGCGGCCGACCTCCATTTCCTTCCCGGCCAGATGGTCGAAGGCGAGGTCGAATTTAAGGATCGCGGATTGCGCGTATTCACTGTCGGGATAGACCTCGATCACGGTGCGCAGCGACTGCAGCGCCTGGAAGGTCAGACCCTGATCACGGCCGATTTCGTCAATCTGGTCGTAATAGCTGAGCGCCAGCAGGTACTGGGCATAGGCCGCGTCTTCATCCGCCGGGTAGAAATCAATGTAGCGCTGCGCGGCGGAGCGGCTGTTGTCGTAATCCTTGTCCTGGTGAAAGGCAAAGGCCTGCATGATCAGCGCGCGTTTGGCCCAGTTGGAGTAAGGATAGAGGCGCTCAATTTCAGAGAAGTAATAGGCGCCGTCATTGGGCTTGTCGCGTGACAGCTCGAATTCACCGCGCTCGAAAATCTGTTCAGGCGTGTAGACTTCAAGGTTCTCGTCGCGGTCCGCTTCGCTGTTTCCGCAGCCTGCCACAGCCGCCGCCAGCAGAATCGCGCCCAGGGTGCGCACCCCGGCCCCAGCCCTTTTTCCGGTCATCGTTGCCTTGTCCTTCACCGTCGTTCCGTGCGGGGTCAGCCCCGGATGAAGTCCGGTCTAGCACATTCAACTGATGTGCAAAATGCCTTATACCCTTTAGCCTGACACTTGGCAGTGAAAGCCCGCCGGGGTCAAGCCTAAGGCCGCAAAAAGCAAAGGCCCGGGACGGGCCTGGGCCAGATTTCACCTGTTGTCAGGGTAAGTTGCCAGGGTGAGGTCAGGCGACGCGGATGGCCTGATGCGGGATCTCATCCCAGACCAGGCCGCTGCCCGGCAGATCCTCGGCCTGTGCAGCGCTGCAAACCACTTTGCGCAGGGCGCCCGGAGTGGCAAATGCGGCACGCAGCAGCGTATTGGTCAGCGCGTGACCGGCCTTGTCGCCGGTATAATGTCCAATGATCGGGCCGCCCGCCAGCGCCAGATCGCCAAGCGCGTCCAGCATTTTGTGGCGCACCGGTTCATCGGCATGGCGCAGTCCCGCGCCGCTTTCGATGGTATCGCCGTCAAACACCACTGCGTTCTCGCCCGGCACACCGCCAAGGGCCAGCCCGTTTGCCTGCATGTTTTCCACGTCTGCCCGGCGGCAGAAGGTGCGGCTATCGCTCAACTCGCGGGCAAAGGCGCCGTTGCGCATATCCAGCGTGCGGCTCTGGCGGCCAATAGCGGTTTCGGCGAAATCGATGTGGAACTCGATCTTAAACCGGCCGGAGGGCATCAGGGTTGCCGTCGCACCATCTTTTTCCACCGTGACCGGTTTCACCACTTCCCAAGCGGTGACCGGCACGCCCTGGCTTTTGACGCCCTGTTTCATGATGGCGCGGACAAACTCAACCGAGGAGCCGTCAGCGATCGGCACTTCCGGGCCGTCGATCTCGATCAGCACGTTGTGCACGCCGCAGCCGGCCAGCGCGGCCATAATATGCTCGACAGTGGACAGGGTCACACCTGCCTCATTCACCAGCTTGGTGCACAGCGGAGTGCGCTCGACCAGGTCCCAGCGGGCCGGGATCACATTGTTGCCGAGTGCGATGTCAGTACGTTTGAACACGATGCCATGGCCGGCCGGAGCCGGTTTCAGGGCCATCCGCGCCGGTTTGCCCGAATGCAGGCCAACCCCGGCGAATGCCACTGTAGCTTTAAGCGTGTTCTGCACTTTGTGCCTCTTACCGCAGTTTCCGGCCATCAGGACCGTGTTGCGGAACAGACCTAAGGTGTCACCCCGAAAGGCTCAACTCAATCTTTGTAACGGATTGAAACATGAATGTAACAGGGTGGCAAAACACCGCCTACACCCCGGCATTCCGTTGATAAACAACAAAAAAGGCCGCCATGACGGCGGCCTTTGAAATCGCTTTTGTGACTGGATCAGTTCGCCTGGCGCCGCAGGAAGGCGGGGATTTCGATGCGATCCTGATCCGGGTTGGCCTGTTCCTGTGCGGTCTGCGGTGCCGGCGCCGAGGCCTGCTGCGGCTGACCATAGCCCTGAACCGGCGGCTGCTGACGCGGCGCCTGCTGCGGCGCTGCGGGGGTGTCCCCGGCCTGACCGGTCATGCGGCCGATCAGCGAGTTCAGACCGAAACGGCCCTTCTGATCCCCGTGCTGCGCGGCCTCTTGCGGCTGCTGCGGCGCGGAATCTGCAACCGGGCGGATGTGGTTCTGCTGCTGCGGCGACACGTTCTGGGTGGCGGCGCGCAAGCGGGCCAGCGCTTCCGGAGAGGGCGTGCCCGGCGTAGGAGCTTTCGGAGCCACAAAGGCTTCCGGCTGCGGCTCGGCGGTTGCCGCCTGCGGCTGGAATTCCGGCACCTGCGGCTGGTAGGCCGGCGGCGGCAGGCCGTCGTCCTCGATCAGCTCGGGCTCTTCATGTGCAGCAGCGGCCGGGGCCATGCCTTCAAACAGAGAGGGCTCCTCAGCTGCGGCCGGGGCCTCGGCAGGCGCCTGCGCAACCGGCTCTTCCAGCGGCAGCGGCGCAGCGGCCTGCTCCTCGGCGGCGACGGTTTTCTTCAGCGGCTCGGACAGCGGGCGGCGGGCAACAGGGATATCCTGCTGCACGTCTTTTGCGTCGATGCCGGTGGCCACAACGCTCACGCGCATCTGGCCTTCCATCGAAGTGTCCAGGGTCGAGCCGACGATGATATTGGCTTCCGGATCCACTTCCTCGCGAATGCGGTTTGCCGCCTCGTCCAGTTCGAACAGGGTAAGGTCATGAGCGCCGGTGATGTTGATCAGCACACCGCGCGCGCCGCGCAGGCTGATTTCGTCCAGCAGCGGATTGGCGATGGCCTTCTCGGCGGCCTGCACCGCGCGGTCTTCGCCCTCGGCCTCGCCGGTGCCCATCATCGCCTTGCCCATCTCGTCCATCACGGCGCGCACGTCCGCGAAGTCGAGGTTGATCAGGCCGGGGCGCACCATCAGGTCGGTGACGCCTTTGACACCCTGGTACAGGACATCATCCGCCATCGAGAAAGCCTCGGTGAAGGTGGTCTTCTCGTTGGCGAGGCGGAACAGGTTCTGGTTCGGAATGATAATCAGCGTGTCGACGACCTTCTGCAGCGCCTCGACGCCATCTTCAGCCTGACGCATCCGCTTGGCGCCTTCAAACTGGAAGGGCTTGGTCACAACGCCGACGGTCAGCACGCCAAGCTCGCGGGCGGCCTGAGCGATGATCGGGGCCGCGCCGGTGCCGGTGCCGCCGCCCATGCCTGCGGTGATGAAGCACATGTGCGAGCCGGCCAGGTGGTCGACGATCTGCTCAATGGATTCTTCAGCCGCGGCAGAGCCAACCGCCGGGCGGGCGCCTGCGCCCAGCCCCTCGGTCACTTTCACGCCCAGCTGCACCCGGCTTTTCGCCGCGTTCTGCTGCAGCGCCTGCGCATCGGTATTGGCGACCACGAAGTCAACACCATCGAGTTCCTTCTCGATCATGTTGTTGACTGCGTTGCCGCCCGCGCCGCCGACCCCGAAAACGGTGATCCGGGGCTTCAGGTCTTCCTGTCCGGGCATCGAAAGGTTCAATGTCATTGCTCTGTCCGCCTGTTTATCCGCTTGTTTGTCCGCCTCCCCGCAGAGGCGTTTTTTCAGGTTTATCCACAGTAACTGTACCGCGCAGGGCGAGTCCCGTCACCCTAAAAAGCACAATTAACCACAAAATATGGCTCAAATGGCGTATGGAACTGCGGCATTTCGCCGACCTCGCCACATGTTGCGGTCTTCTGGCGCTTAGCCACAAAAATAGCAACCCCGACCCGCAAGGATCGTGGCGGTATTCTGCATCTGTTTTGCTGGCCACTGCCCGGCCTGCAGATCCGCGCCTGTTGACCGGCGCGGTTAATGAAACTTTAGCCTGTGCGCCGCCGGCTGTCACCACACAAAAGCATAAACCGGGTGTTTCCGCAGCCGCTCCCGCGTCTTACCAATTCTCGCAGAACCATTTCACAGCCCGTTTGATCCCATTGCCGTGATGCCGATCTACCGGTGTATCAAAGTCCCACCACTCATCCTGAGGGTGTGCAGCAAAAAGGCTCAACCCCACCGAGGAGGCAAAGCCGGGGCCGGTGGCCGACTGCGGCAGCCCATGGACGCGCAGCGGCCGGCCCAGGCGCACCTGATGGCCCAGGATGCGGCTTTCCAGCCCGTCCAGCCCCATGATCTGGCTGGAGCCGCCGGTCAGCACGATCTGCTGGCTGGGCATGTGATCAAAGCCCGCCGCGTCCAGGCGCAGGCGCACTTCTTCCAGAATCTCCTCCACACGCGGACGCATGATGCCAATCAGCTCCGCCCGGCTGACGGTGCGCCGGTCGTGTTCCCAGTCGCCGGTGTCGCCGCCGATGTCGATCATGTCGCGGTCGTCCGCCCCGGTGGCATGGACGCCGCCGCACATGGTCTTGATCCGCTCGGCCGCGGCCGCAGGGACACCCAGCCCCATGGAGATGTCGCCAGTCACGTGATCACCGCCCATGCGCACCGCATCGGCGTAAATCATGTGTTTCTTCATGAAGATCGAGATCGAGGTCGTGCCGCCGCCCATGTCGATACAGGCCGCGCCCAGTTCCTGCTCATCCTCCACCAGAGCGGAGAAGCCCGAGGCGTAGGCAGAAGATGCAATCCCCGCCAGCTCCAGATCGCAGCGCTGAATGCAGCGCACCAGGTTTTGCACCGTGGAGGCATCCACGGTCAGCATATGCATGTCGACCGCCAGCTCATGGCCGATCTGGCCGCGCGGGTCCGCGAGCCCGGACCGGTTGTCGAGCGCAAAATTCACCGGCTGGGCATGTAGCACCTCGCGGCCAGCGCCGTATTCCGGCACTTCGCAGGCGGCCAGCACGCGGGCGACCTCGTTCTCGGTCACCTCCTGACCTTCCAGCGCCACGGTGGCGTCCAGCCCGTAGGAGCGCGGGTTCGCGCCTGAGAAACAGGCGATCACGTGTTCAACACGCACCTCGGCCATCTTCTGGGCGGCCTGAACTGCGGTGCGGATGGCACGTTCCGTTTCCTGCATGGCGGTGATTTCGCCGAACTGCACCCCGCGCGAGCGTGTGGTCGCCGCACCGATTACCCGAAAACCCGACTGCCCGGCCAGCGAGCCGATGGAATTGTCGTCGCTGAGCGGCCCGTTGCCGTCAAAGCGCAGCACCAGGCAGGCAATCTTGGAACTGCCCACATCCAGCACCGCAACCACGCCGCGCTGCATTGCATTGCGGCGCATCTGCCGCATTGCCCGTTGTGACTGGTATAAGTCCGTCATCGTTATTGCCCGTTTCCGTTAATCTGCCTGATACGCCACCATTCCTGCACCGCGTTTTCGCTCATTCGAATGGTGGGACGCGCCGAAAGCCGCATGTCGACAACCGCGACATCCCGTTCCAGCAAATCCTTCACTTCACTAATTGCCAGCACCTGCTCCAGCGCAGCCACCGGGTTTTCGGCGGGCAGCTGAATGCGCTGCCCGCGGTCCAGAACCACGTCCCAGCGCCGCTCACCCATACGCTGCAGCCCGCGCAGGCGGCCCTCCAGCGGAGCAGCAGCCGCCACCAGGGCCAGCGCCTCCGCCACATGAGCATCCGCCCGCGTGCCTGCGATCAGCGGCAGCTCTGCACGCAGATCACGGCGGCCCAGTTCAGCCACGTGGAT
>CAJXHQ010000133.1 GCA_913054485.1 uncultured Paracoccaceae bacterium | reverse complement strand
CGGCAGCAGTCTGCCGTCACAGGATCCGGATTCCGAGCCCGCCAAATCGCTCTGCAAAGCGGCCCTCTAATGGGCTATCGGCGCAGCGGCTGACCTTGCAGAAATTATAGGTGAAAATTTCCGCGCGTGAATTATGCTGTAGACAGGCAAGCCGGAAGCACCTGCTGACGCGCCGGCCTACTGCAATTCACCAAGGATAAATACGCCTCCATGGAAGACAAAAAGATCAAAAACATGGAGGAGTTTGCATCCGTCAGCGGTATTTCCCGCCCGACTCTGTCAAAGTTCTTCAATGACCCTGCCAGTGTGCGCGCCTCTACCCGGCGGAGGATCGAGGCTGCGCTGGAGCAGTATGACTACCGGCCTAATCTCTATGCGATCAACCAGAACCGGCGGCTGACAAAGAATATTGGCGTTGTGGTGCCCTATCTCTCGGATCCGTTCTTCGCCGAGATCGCCCGCACGATCGAGGCCCATGTTCTGGAGACAGGCTACCGGCCGGTGCTGCTGGGCTCGCATGGCAATGCGGATCAGGAGATCGAAAACCTTGAAAGCCTGAGGCTACTGAAGCCGGCCGGCGTGCTTCTGGCACCTCTGGGCAGGGCCTCCGACCGGAATCGGATCGCGGCTTTCGGGCAGGAGGTGCCGACCGTCCTTTTCGATGCCAATATCGAAGAGACGGGTGCTGCCTTTGTCGGATCCAACAACGGTCAAAGCATTGACCTTATTGTCGACTACCTGTGCCGGACGGGAGAACCGCCGGCGTTTTTCGAGATGAAGGAGCCCACCAACCCGAACGCCTTCAAACGGCGCAACGCTTACATCGAAGCAATGGAGCGGCTGAGCCTTACTCCGCATCTGATCCAGGCGGCCGGGGAAGGCTGGGAGTTCGAGGAGATCGGGTTTCGCGAAGGCACCCGCGTTGTGCGTGACCGCAACCTGCCGACAAATACGATCCTGTGCAGCAATGACCGATTGGCCATCGGCTTTCTCTCCGCCGCTTATGAGGCCGGGGTGCGGGTCGGGCTTGGTCCTGATTGCACCATGCGGGTGGCCGGGCACGATAACCACCCGTTTTCGCGCTATACCTGCCCGACGCTGACAACCGTGTCGCAGGATTACGAGGCCATCGCACAAAAAAGCGCGGAGACGCTGATGGCGCTGATTGAGGCCCAAACACCGCCCGATTCGCGGCGCGAAACACTGTTTGACGGGCGGCTGGTGATGCGAGGATCGGCTTAAGGCGCTGATTTTCCACCCGCACTTGAAATGACTTTACGCGCGTAAATTTTAAATTGACGCCAGCGGAGTTTTACCGCTAGCCTTGATGGAGACATCAATACAGGGAGGTAGAGGATGTTAAATGAGCACGCCCTTCGTGCGGCGGCTGCCGTCGCACTGATGGCAGCAGGCGGCGCGTCCGCCGAAACCATCACCATTGCAACCGTGAACAACGGCGACATGATCCGGATGCAGGGTCTGACCGATGATTTCACCGCCAAGACCGGCCACGAGGTGGAATGGGTCACGCTGGAAGAAAACGTTCTGCGCCAGCGGGTGACCACCGACATCACCACCAAGGGCGGCCAGTTCGACATCATGACCATCGGCATGTACGAAACCCCGATCTGGGGCAAGAACGGCTGGCTGGTGGCGCTGGATGATCTGCCTGCCGACTATGACGCGGACGATATTCTGCCTGCGATGCGCGGCGGCCTCAGCGTCGACGGAACGCTTTATGCCGCGCCCTTCTACGGCGAAAGCTCGATGATCATGTACCGCACGGACCTGATGGAGCAGGCCGGGATGACCATGCCCGATGCGCCGACATGGGACTTTGTGGCCGAAGCGGCCCGCGCCATGACCGACAAGGATGCCGGCATCTATGGCATTTGCCTGCGCGGCAAGGCCGGCTAGGGCGAGAACATGGCCTTCCTGACCGCAACCGCCAACGCCTTTGGCGCGCGCTGGTTTGACGAAAGCTGGGGCGCCCAGTTTGATCAGCCGGCCTGGAAGGACACGCTCAGCTTCTATGTGAATCTGATGGACGACGCGGGCCCTCCGGGTGCTTCGAACAACGGGTTCAACGAAAACCTGTCGCTGTTCCAGCAGGGCAAATGCGGCATGTGGATCGACGCCACCGTGGCGGCCTCCTTTGTGACCAACCCCAATGACTCCACCGTGGCCGGCAAGGTCGGTTTTGCGCTGGCGCCGGATACCGGCAAGGGCAAGCGCGGCAACTGGCTGTGGGCCTGGGCTCTGGGCATTCCGGCTGGCACTCAGAAGACCGATGCCGCCAAGGAGTTCATCCAATGGGCGACCTCGAAAGAATATATCGAGCTGGTCGCCTCCAAAGAAGGCTGGGCAAATGTGCCCCCGGGTGCGCGCACCTCGCTGTATGAGAATGCCAACTACAAGGACATTCCTTTCGCAAAAATGACGCTTGCCAGCATCCTGTCGGCTGACCCGACCGCCCCGACCGTGGATCCGGTGCCCTATGTCGGCGTCCAGTTTGCTGCGATCCCTGAATTTGCAGGCATCGCGGGCCAGGTTGGTCAGGAATTTGCTGCCGCCCTTGCCGGCCAGCAAAGCGTCGATGAGGCCCTGGCCAAGGCACAGGCGCTGACCACGGACGAGATGGAAGCTGCAGGCTACTGATCCTGCCCGAAAAGATCCTAGCGGGCGGCCAGGCCGCCGCCCTCTAGCCCCGGCAACTCCCGACAGAGCATAATCGTCCAAGGCGGCCCCATGCCGCCAACGGAGGAGGTACACCAAATGGCAACGCAAGACTCCCAACCCGCGGACGGGCTCATGGCGGCCCCGGCCGCATCGGGTAAACCGGCCGCAAGCGATCTGGGCGGCACCCGCCACGCCCGCGCCGCAGCCCGGCTGATGATGGCCCCGGCCGTGATCCTGCTTCTGGGCTGGATGCTGGTTCCGCTGACAATGACGCTTTATTTTTCCTTCAAGAAATACCTGCCGCTGCGCGGCGGCGACCTGGGCTGGGTCGGCTTTGACAACTACGTCCGCTTTGTGTCGTCCAGCGCCTTCTGGCCCAGCGTGCAGGCGACGCTGGTAATTGTCGGCGGTGTGCTGGCCATCACCGTGGTGCTGGGCGTGGGGCTGGCGATCCTGCTGAACCAGCCAATGTGGGGGCAAGGCATTGTCCGCGTCCTGGTGATCGCGCCTTTTTTTGTGATGCCCACCGTATCCGCATTGGTCTGGAAGAACATGTTCATGGACCCGGTCAATGGCCTGCTGGCCCACCTGTGGAAAGCCTTCGGAGCCGAACCGCTGGTCTGGCTGACCCAGGCCTCGACACAGTCGATCATCCTGATCGTCAGCTGGCAGTGGCTGCCCTTTGCAACGCTGATCCTGCTCACCGCCATCCAGTCGCTGGATCGCGAACAGCTGGAGGCCGCTGAAATGGACGGCGCTCCCCCGCACAAGCGCTTTGCCTTCATCACCCTGCCGCATCTGTCGCGCGCCATCACCGTTGTGGTGCTGATCCAGACCATCTTCCTTCTGTCGATCTTTGCCGAGATCTTCGTCACCACCCAGGGCGCATTCGGCACCAAGACGCTGACCTATCTGATCTTCCAGCGCGTGCTGGAGAGCCAGAACATCGGGCTCGGATCCGCCGGAGGGGTCTACGCCATCATCCTCGCCAATATCGTTGCCATCTTCCTGATGCGCATCGTCGGCAAGAACCTGGACGCATAAGGAGGCTCACATGGCACGTGCAATCACCCCGCAGCGCAAAGCCCTGAATACCGCCCTGGCATGGGGCGTGGGCCTGCTGATCTTCTTCCCGATCCTCTGGACCATCCTGACCAGCTTCCAGACCGAGGCGCAGGCCATCAGCGATCCGCCGGTCTTCCTGTTCTTCGACTGGACGCTGGAGAACTACGCGGTCGTGCAGGAGCGGTCCGACTATGGCCGGTTCCTGTGGAATTCGATCATCATCGCCGGGGGATCGACCATCCTTGGCATCATCATCGCGGTGCCCGCCGCCTGGTCGATGGCCTTTGTGCCCTCCAAGCGGACCAAGGACATCCTGTTGTGGATGCTGTCCACTAAGATGCTGCCGGCCGTGGGCGTGCTCTACCCGATCTACCTGATATTCATCAGAATGGGGCTCTTGGATACCAAGATCGGCCTGGTCATTGTGCTGATGCTGATCAACCTGCCGATCATTGTCTGGATGCTCTACACCTACTTCAAGGAGATCCCGGGCGAGATCCTTGAAGCCGCCCGGATGGATGGTGCGACCCTGAAGGAAGAGGTGCTTTACGTCCTCACCCCGATGGCCATCCCCGGCATTGCCTCAACCCTGCTGCTGAATGTGATCCTGGCCTGGAATGAGGCCTTCTGGACGCTCAACCTGACGGCGGCCAAGGCGGCGCCTCTGACGGCCTTCATCGCCAGCTACTCCAGCCCCGAGGGCCTGTTCTACGCAAAACTGAGCGCGGCCTCGACCATGGCCATCGGACCGATCCTGATCCTCGGCTGGTTCAGCCAGAAACAACTCGTCAGCGGCCTGACCTTCGGCGCCGTGAAATAAGGAGACACGATATGGGACGCATTACACTTGATCAGGTCTCCAAGCGCTTTGGCGACGTGGAGGTCATCCCGCCCCTGGATCTGACCATCGAAGACGGCGAATTCACGGTCTTTGTCGGCCCCTCGGGCTGCGGCAAGACCACCCTTCTGCGGCTGATCGCCGGGCTGGAGGACGTGAGCGCGGGGCAGATCCGCATCGACAAGCAGGACGCAACAATGGTGCCGCCTTCAAAGCGCGGGCTGGCGATGGTGTTCCAGTCCTACGCGCTCTATCCGCATATGTCGGTACGCAAGAACATCGCCTTTCCGATGCGCATGGCGAAGATCCCGGCCGACGAACCGACCCGCCGGATTGATGCCGCCGCCAAGGCGCTGAACCTCACTGACTATCTGGACCGCCGCCCCGGGCAGTTGTCCGGCGGGCAGCGTCAGCGGGTGGCGATCGGCAGGGCGATTGTGCGCGAGCCTTCTGCCTTCCTGTTCGATGAACCGCTGTCGAACCTGGATGCCGCCCTGCGGGTCGGCATGCGGCTGGAGATCTCCGAGCTGCATGAGCGGCTAGAGACCACGATGATCTACGTCACTCATGATCAGGTCGAAGCCATGACCATGGCCGACAAGATCGTGGTGCTGCATGCCGGGGTGATTGAACAGGTCGGCTCTCCGCTGGAACTGTACCACACGCCGCGCAACAAGTTCGTGGCCGGCTTCATCGGCTCGCCGAAGATGAACTTCATCGAGGGCGAAGAGGCGGCCAAATTTGATGCCCATACCATCGGCATCCGCCCCGAACATATCGAGGTTTCGGGAGAGGAAGGCGCGTGGTCCGGCGTGGTCAGCGTTTCGGAACACCTCGGCTCGGACACGTTCTTCCACGTGCATAATACCGGGCTGGCCGAGACGATCACAGTGCGGGCGGGCGGCGAAGTGGGCTTCCGTCACGGCGACCTGATTTTCCTGACACCGCGCAGCGACGTGATCCACCGCTTTGACGCCCAGGGGCTGCGGATCGCATGAAACGGCTGGACGGCAAAACCGCGCTGATCACCGGCGCTGCCCGCGGCATCGGATACGCTTTCGCGCAGGCCTATGTGGGCGAAGGGGCAAAGGTGGCCATTGCGGATATCGATTTCGCGGGCGCGCAGGCCGCGGCAGAAGATCTGGGCGGCGCGGCCATTGCCGTGGAACTGGATGTCTCTGATCAGGGCAGTATCGGCAGGGCCGTAGACCGGACAGCTGAGGAACTGGGCGGCATTGATATTCTGATCAACAACGCCGCCGTCTTCACTGCCGCCCCGGTGGCAGAGATTACCCGCGCCGATTTTGACCGCGCCTTTGCGATGAACGTGGCGGGCACGCAGTTCACCCTGCAGGCCGTGGCGCATCACATGATCGCGCGTGGCAAGGGCGGCAGGATCATCAACATGGCCAGCCAGGCCGGGCGGCGCGGTGAACCCTTGGTGGCGGTCTACTGCGCCACCAAGGCTGCCGTGATCAGCCTGACGCAATCTGCGGGCCTCGATCTGATCCGGCACGGGATCAACGTGAATGCAATTTCGCCGGGCGTGGTGGATGGCGCGCATTGGGACGGAGTTGATGCCTTCTTTGCCAAATATGAGGGCAAGGCTCCGGGTGAGAAAAAGCAGGAAGTCGGGAAGGCCGTGCCTTACGGGCGCATGGGAACGCCCGGGGATCTGACCGGCATGGCCGTCTTCCTGGCCTCGGAAGAGGCGGATTATGTCGTGGCGCAAACCTACAATGTGGATGGCGGACAATGGATGAGCTGAGCGGCCTCCAGCCGGAGGAACAGACCCCGGTGAAACTGTGCCAGGCGGCGCTGAAGAACCTGCCCGCAGGGATCAAAGCACCCGCCTATGACCGGTCCGCGCTGACACCGGGGATCGTGCATATCGGTCTCGGCAACTTCCACCGTGCGCATCAGGCCTGGTACCTGCACCGCCTGATGCAGCAGGGGCAGGCGCAGGACTGGGCCATCATCGGCGCCGGTGTTCTCTCTTACGATGCAGAGATGCGGAAAAAACTGCTGGAGCAGGACTGCCTCACCACGCTGATCGAACTTGCCCCAGGCAGCGCCTCGGCTGAGGTGATCGGCTCTATGACGGATTACTTGCCCATAGAGGATGGCAACAGTGCGCTGATCCGGATGATGTCTGACCCCGCCATCCGCATCGTCTCGCTGACGGTGACCGAAGGCGGCTATTTCACCGCCTCCTCTGGCGGGCTGGACACCGCACACCCGGACATCCGCCATGACGCGGACAACCCTGATCACCCTCGCACCGTGTTCGGCGCCATAGTTGCTGCCCTGAAATCCCGCCGTGCGGCTGGCACCGGCCCGTTCACCGTGCTGAGCTGCGACAACCTGCGCGGCAACGGGCAAATCGCGCGTCAGACCGTTGTCTCGCTGGCGCGGCTCTCTGACAGCACGCTGGCGGATTGGATCAGCCGGCACTGCAGCTTCCCGGATTCCATGGTGGATTGCATCGTGCCGGCCACCGGGCCGGATGAGCTCGCTTTGACCCGCAGCCTGGGCGTCGATGACGCCGCCCCCGTGACCCACGAGAACTTCCGCCAGTGGGTGATCGAGGACGACTTCTGTGCCGGCCGCCCGGACTGGGACAAAGCGGGGGCCATCTTCACAGCCTCGGTGCATGACTTTGAGGCGATGAAGATCCGCATTCTCAACGGGGGTCACCAAGTGCTGGCCAATGCCGGGGAGCTTCTGGGCCTCGAAACCATCGCCGATTGCATGGCCCATCCGCTGGTCTCGGCGCTGTTCCGCAAAGTGCAGCAGGAGGAGATCGCCCCCTATGTTCCGCCGGTGCCCGGCACCAGCCCCGGCACCTATGTCCAAATGATCGAACAGCGGTTCTCCAACCCTGCAATCCGGGACACGGCTCGGCGGGTGGCCTTTGACGGCTCCTCGCGCCATCCGGGCTTTGTGCTCCCGGTCTTATGGGATGCGCTGGCCGCAGGCGGGTCTGTTGCGGGCCTCAGCCTGGTCGAAGCGCTCTGGGCACGGATGTGTGCCGGAACCCGTGAAGACGGCAGCGAAATCGCCCCGAACGATCCCCATTGGGACAGCCTTGTCCAAGCCGCCCATGCAGCAAGATCGCGGCCGCAGGCCTGGCTGGAGCAGCATCACATCTATGGCGATCTGGCGACGAACCAGTGGTTCGCCGTCGAATTTACGCGCTGGCTGAAGATGATCTGGAAAGACGGGAGCGAAGCGGCCTTGCGGTCCTAT
>CAJXHQ010000132.1 GCA_913054485.1 uncultured Paracoccaceae bacterium | reverse complement strand
GAATCGGCGCCAGCGGCAGGGAGAGGCAGATCGCGGCAGTAGCGCCGAGGGCGCCCACGGCGAGGGTCTTGACCGTGGGCGCCATAACGTCAGGCGTCGCGCAGCTCGCGGCGCAGGACCTTGCCGACCGCGGACTTCGGCAACTCGTCCATGAACTCCACCTGTTTGGGGACCTTGTATCCAGTCAGGTTCTCGCGGCAGTGGGCAATAACAGCCTCGGCAGTCAGCCCTTCGACCTTGGGCGCGATGAACAGCTTCACCGCCTCGCCGGTCTTGGCATCAGCCACGCCGACAGAGGCGGTCTCAACCACGCCCTTGATACCGGCCGCAACCTCCTCAATCTCCAGCGGGTAGACGTTGAAGCCGGAGACGATGATCATGTCCTTCTTGCGGTCGACGATCTTGAACATCGCGTCCTCGGTGCAGATCGCGATGTCGCCGGTCATGAAGAACCCGTCATCTGTGAACACCTTCGAGGTGGCACCCTCGCGGTTCCAGTAGCCCTGCATCACCTGCGGGCCGCGCACGCACAGCTCGCCCGGCTCGCCCATCGCCACCTCATTGCCCTGATCGTCGCGCAGCGAGATCTCGGTCGACGGGAAGGGAATGCCGATGGTACCGGTGAATTTCGGGAAAGAGGGCGGGTTGATGGAGACAACCGGCGAGGTCTCGGACAGGCCGTAGCCCTCGCGGATCTCGACGCCGGTGACCTGCGCCCATTTCTGCGCGATCGGCGTCGCGGTGGAGGAGCCGCCGGCCCAGGTGATCTTCAGACCCGAGAAGTCCACGGTGGGGAACTCAGGGTGCATCATCAGCCCGCCGAACAGCGTGTTCACGCCCGAGAAGGCGGTCATCCGGTGGCGCTTCAGCTCGGCCACGAAGGCAACCATGTCGCGCGGGTTGGGGATCAGCACGTTCTTGGCGCCATATTTGAAATAGGTGAGCAGGTTCACCATCAGCGCGAAGATATGATAGAGCGGCAGCGCGGTGATGATGGTCTCTTCACCCTCGACGGTCAGGTGGCCGGCAACCGCGTCATAGCCCGCCATATTGGCCAGCAGGTTGCCATGGGTCAGCATGGCGCCTTTGCTCAGGCCGGTGGTGCCGCCGGTGTACTGCAGGAAGATCAGGTCATCCTGGGTCACCTCGGGCCGGGTATATTCCATGTCCGCACCGGTCGCCAGCGCCTCGGTGAAGCGCACCGAGAACTCGTTCAGGGCCGGGTGCACCGGCGGGCTGTCGAGGTAGAGGTTCAGCAGGTCATCGGTTTCCACGGTGATCACGTTCTTCACCGGGGTATCCCCTAGCACGGCCGCCAGGGTTGGCGTGCACATGTTGAAGATCACGATGGTCTCGGCGCCCGCGTCCTGCAGCTGGTGGCCCAGTTCGCGCGGGGTGTAGAGCGGGTTCACGTTGACCTGCACCAGGCCGGCACGCTGGATGCCCATCATCGCCACCGGGAAGGGCAGGATATTGGGCAGCATGATGGCGATCCGGTCGCCCTTCTTCAGCCCGAGGCCTTCTTGCAGGTAGGCCGCGAAATCACGGCTGAGCTGGTCCACGTCGCGGAAGCTGAGATCCCGGAAGCCGCAGTGGAAGGCCGGTTTGTCGCCGTATTTCTCCACCGCTTCTTCGATCATGTCGATCATCGAGCCGTACTGGTCGTAGGTGACTTCTTCGGGGATGTCGCCGTAGTGTTTGAGCCAGACTTTTTCCATGTGTGTTCTCCTCCTGTGGCGGATCAGCTGTCCGCGAGCACCATGTCGGCGCCCTTTTCCCCGATCGCGATGGTGGGGATGTTTGTGTTGGTGGCGGGCATTGTCGGCATGATCGAACTGTCGATCACCCGCAGCCCCTGCAATCCGTGAACCTTCAGATGGTCGTCGACCACCGCGTCCGGGCCATCGCCCATCTTGCAGGAGCCGATCGGATGCCAGGACGTCTCACCGGTTTCCTTGAAATAGGCGATCATCTCGTCGTCGGTGGTGACATCGGTGCCCGGTGTGGTCTCGCCCACGATATGTTCGGCCAGCGCCGGCTGGCGGGCGATCTCGCGGATGATGTTCATCGCCTTCAGCGTGGTCTCCTGGTCCTTTTCCTCGGCCAGGTAATTGGCGTTCATCAGCGGGTCTGCGGCGGCGTCCTTGCTGGTAATATGAACCGAACCGCGGCTTTCCGGGTAGATCTGGAACTGACCCAGCGAAATACCGGGGAAGGGATCGGTCTGGATGCCGCCAGACCCTTCCAGATAGCGCGAGGCTGCCGAGTAGAGCGTGATCTGCAGCTTGAAATCCGCGCGCGCCAGGCCTGGGTCGGTTTTCAGCATCGCATGGGCAGTGGCCGAAGGCGTCGCCATCAGACCCTTCATGGTGGTCAGGTATTTCATCAGGCCAAAGGCGCCGCGCAGCGGGTTGTTCAGCAGATCATTGACGGTGATCTTCTTGTCGATCCGGTAGTTGATGCGGGTTTGCAGGTGGTCCTGCAGGTTTTCGCCTACGCCGGCCAGCGCATGTTTCACCTCGATACCGAGGCCCTTCAGCAGCTCCGGCTGACCGATGCCCGACAGCTCCAGGATCTTGGGGCTGATAATCGGCCCCGCCGACAGGATGACTTCGCGGGCGGCGCTCAGGGTTTTCACGGCACCTTCGTGGCGGAATTCCACACCGGCGGCGCGGGTGCCGTCCAGCAGCAGCCGTTCCACCGACGCACCGGTCAGCACGGTCAGGTTTGCACGTCCCTTGATCGGGCGCAGATAGCCCTTGGCGGCCGAGCATCGCTTGCCGTTGCGGATCGAGAATTGCAGCCAGCCCGCGCCTTCGGCGTCTTCGCCGTTGTAGTCGGGGTTGATGTGGCTGCCCCAGCTTTCGCAGGCTTTCAGGAAACCGGCCGAGACCGGATCGTTGAAGCTGACATCGGAACAGGTGATCGGGCCGCCGGTGCCGCGCAGCGGGCCGGGA
This sequence comes from uncultured Paracoccaceae bacterium, assembly GCA_913054485.1. Taxonomy (GTDB): domain Bacteria; phylum Pseudomonadota; class Alphaproteobacteria; order Rhodobacterales; family Rhodobacteraceae; genus FREY01. Next base: position 4,880 of record CAJXHQ010000132.1, on the reverse strand, counting down.
TTGTCGGCCCGGTCCTCCAGCTTCTTGAAATAGGGCAGAAGGTCATCCCAGCCCCAGCCGGCATTGCCCAGCTCGGCCCATTCGTCATAGCGCTTGGGCTCGCCGCGGACATAGACCATGCCGTTCACCGAGCTGGAGCCGCCCAGCATCCGCCCGCGCGGCCAGTAGACCTCGCGCCCGGCGGCGCCCTTTTCCTGGCCCGTCGCGTAGGGCCAGACGAATTTCGGGTTGGTGAGCATCTTGCCGACGCCCAGCGGCATGGCCACCATCGGGTGGCGATCCGAGCCGCCGGCTTCCAGCAGCGCAACCTTGTATTTGCCCTCCGCCGAGAGCCGGTTGGCCAGCACACAGCCGGCCGAACCTGCCCCCACGACAATGTAATCGTATTGGGTACCCGTCATGGTTCAGGCCTCCGCCAGGGCCTGCATGACGCGGCGGGCCTCAGCGCCCATGCGCTGGAACTGCATGTCGGGGATTTCCGGCTGCGGCGCGCTGCGGCCGAATTTCTGCGGCGCCCCGATGGAAAGTTCGACCAGCACCGGCCCGGTTTCTACCAGGATGGCCGGCAGCTGTTCTTTCAGTTGCTCGAGGGTTTCCACCTTATGGGCGCCGGCATAGCCTGATGCCAGTGCCGCGGCCGCAAAATCGACGCCCGCACCGCCCGGCACTTCCGCATTGGCGATGCCGGCAAACTGGGCGTTGTTCTTGAAGACGAAATGCTTGAAGTTTTCCGGCTTCTGGCCCGCCACGGTGGCAAGGCTGCCCAGTTCCATCAGCAGAGAGGAGTCGCCGTCCAGAACAAGGACTTGCTTTTCAGGACGGGCCAGGGCCAGCCCCAGCCCGATGCCCGAAGCGCCGCCCATCAGCGGCACCGAGGACATTACGGTGGGGGATTGCGAGGCTTTCTGATAGCCAAACATGGCGGACATGGTGGTTACCACCAGGGCGCCGCTTTCCTGTCCGGCGATGACGGCGCAGGCTTCGTTGCAGGTCATGGTCATGATATGTCTCCTTACGCCCAGGCGGTGTAGTGGCCGACCAGCAGCACAACAGGGCATTGCGCCTCGCGTGCCTTGGCAAAACAAGCGTCCACGCGGTCGAGGTCTTCGGCAGTTTCCAGCCGCTCAAAGGGGATGCCCATGGCTTCCAGAACCGGTTCGATGGTATTCACCACCACACGGCCGGATGACGCGGTGTCCTCGCCGAGGTTGGCAAATTCGCGGCCAAACTGGCCGACTGAAATCACCATCGGGGTCTGGGCGCTGATCCCAACCGACCGCAGGGTGTTGAGGCAGTTCATCAACCCCTGGTTCTGCATCACCACCACGGGTGTTTTGCCGCCCACGTGCAGGCCGAAGGCGGTGGTCAGCGCCTGGTTCTCAGCGGCGCATTCGATAAGCTGGACGTCATCGTCCTCTGCCAGCTCCGCATGCAGCGACAGCTGCACAAGATCCGGAACGGTGGTGGCGTGCGTGACGCCATTGGCCTTGAAGCGTTCCAGGATCGCAGAGGCCGGAACGGAAAAATCAGAAACTGCCAAAGTTTGGCCCTCCCATAGGTCAACGGTTCGGGCGCGTTTGGCCCGGTGAAGTCCCGGGCCTTCAGGCCCGGAAGTTGCGCGGGCACTGTCGGCCCGGTTGTTGGAGATGATCGTGGCCGGTTTCCCGGCCACAGTCTGTCACCGAGGTGACATTGGGGGCATCAGCTGCCTCAGCCGACCAGCGCCAGGGCAATCCAGGGCTGGAAGGTGATCAGCAAGAGGCACAGCAGCATCAGCACCACGAACGGCAGCGCCGCACGGCAGATGAAGCCGAACTTCTCGCGGAAAGCCGTCATCGCCACGATCAGGTTGAGCCCGAAGGGCGGCGTCAGGATGCCGATTTCCAGGTTCAGGATCATAATGATGCCCAGATGGGTCACCCCAACCCCGTAGCTTTCTGCAATCGGGCGCAACAGCGGCGTTGCCACGGTCAGCGCCGAGGCCGTGTCCATGAAGCAGCCCATGATCAGCAGCACCAGGTTGGTCAGCAGCAGGAAAGTGGTCTGGCTTTCAATATGCTGGGACAGGAACCCGATGATCTGATGCGGCACCCTGTTTTCCGTGAGCAGAAGGTTCATGCTGACAGCCACCGCCAGCAGCGGGAACAGCGCCCCAACCAGCTTGGCGGCGTCGATCACCACCGTGGTGTAATCCTTCAGCTTCAGCTCGCGGAAGAACAGCGATTCGACCGCTACCGCATAGGCCAGCGCCACCGCAGCCGCCTCGGTCGGGGAGAAATAGCCGGAATAGATCCCGCCCAGCAGCAGCACCGGCATGAACAGCGCCGGCGCGCCTTTCCAGATGCTGGTTGCCAGCTCGTTCACGGAAAAGCGCTGGCGCGGCAGCTTGTAGTTCACCACGATTGCATAGGCCGAGAAGACCACCGTCAGCAGCAGGCCCGGGCCGACGCCGGCGAGGAACAGATCCGCGATCGAGCTTTCGGTGAGAATGCCGTAGAGGATCATCGGGATCGAGGGCGGGATGATGATACCCAAAGTGCCGCCCGCGCAGAGCGCGCCGATGGCAAAGCTTTTGGAGTAGCCGTTGCTAGTCAGCGCCGGATACAGCACCGCGCCCACCGCCAGCATGGTCACGATGGAGGAACCGGAGATCGCCGAGAAAATGGCGCAGCTGAGGATGGTGGCCACCGCCATGCCGCCGGGGATCGGCCGGGTCAGGGCGACCATGACAGCGATCAGCCGCTCTGCAATGGTGCCGCGGCTCATCACCGAGCCGACCAGAACAAACAGCGGCACCGCCAGGATCAGCTCGCGGTCCATCGCGGACCAGAGGTCCTGGATAAAGTACTCCAGCACGCCGGCGCCGATGAACAGATGCACTGCACCGGCGACAAACATCAGCACAAGGATCAGGTTCACGCGCAGCGCCAGCAGCAGGATGGCGGCGGCAAGGATCAGGATCATGGTCATTCTGCAATTCCCTGTTCTTCCGGGAGCAGGGCCGGAAAAGCTGCGTAGATGAGGAAGCGGACAGCAGAGAGGGTAAAGCCGATCGGGATCGCCGCCTGAACCGGCCACATCAGCCAGTCCAGCGTGTCAGAGCGCTCCTCGATCATCCGCGAAAATTCGACAAACTCATAGCCGGCATAGGCCAGCGTCAGCAGGATCGCCGCCGAGGCCAGGTTGCCGATGCGGATGGCGGTACCGGTCAGCCTGCGGGGGATCAGCCCGTCTGCCAGGCTGGGCCGCAGATGGCTGCCGGTGGCGGTGGCAATGCCAAAACCCGCCATGGCGCAGTAGATCAGCGCGTAGACGGCGAACTTCACCGATCCGAAAATACCGATACCGAACAGCTCGCGCCCGATCACATCCGCAGCCAGCGCTGCAACCATTACAAGGAAGGTGAGAATGGCCACGCTTTTCTCAAGGCGGAGCATGCCGCCGAGCAAGTGTTCGAGCCCGTTTTTCATGGAAGACGCCCCCGTCTAAGCAGACGCCGGTCCCCGGCGCGCAGCCCGGGACCGGCAGAAATTGTCACAGAAACTTACAGTGCGCAGGCGGCTTTTGCCTGGGTCAGCTGCTCCAGGAAGCCTTCGGCGTCGCCGCGCACGTCTTTCAGCATCTCCGGCCACAGCGCCTGACCGGCGTCGATCCAGGCCTGACGCTCTTCGTCGTTCAGGTCTACAACCGTGCCGCCCTTGGCTTTATGCGCGCCGATCATCTTGGCCTCGAAGGCTTTGATTTCTGCTGCGTTGCTGCCGAAACCCATGACCTCGTTTGCATCCATCAGGACTTTTTGCTGCGCTTCGTCCAGCTTGGCCCAGGACTTGGAGGACATGATGATCGCACCGACATTGTAGTTGTGTTCGGTCGGCACAAAGACATTGGCGGTCTTGTTGGCGCCGGTGGCGACATAGAAGGTGGGCGCGAAGTCGACCCCGTCCACCAGGCCGGTGGTCAGCGAGGTGGTGGTCTCGGCTGCCGGCAGCGGCACCGGGTTGGCGCCGAGGGCGCGCAGGAAGCCCATCGTGGTTTTCAGCGGCGCTGAGCGCAGCTTCACACCGGCCAGATCTGCAGGCAGGCGTGCCTCTGCTTTCAGGCCCAGGCTCTGGGTGCCGACGGGCAGGAAGTTGATCAGCTGGTACTTCTTACCGATCTTCTCGCGCGCGGCTGCGTCCATTAGCGGCACGGCGCAGGCGGCCTCCTCGGTCGTCTCGAACAGGTAAGGCAGTGACAGCAGTGTCAGTTCACTGGTCACATTGGCCAGCGCAGGCACCGCACCGACCCACATGTCCAGACGGCCCGTCAGGGTCATCTTCATGGTGTCGCCCATGGTGCCGAGCTGGGCGTTCGGAAAGAAGTCGATCTGGATATCGCCGCCGGAAAGCTCCTCAACTTTTCCGATGTAGCGCTTGAGCTGCTCGCTCCAGACCGTGTTGTCCGGCGCGGCAGAGCCCATGCGCAGGGTGACAGTTTCGGCTTGCGCAGCGACTGCAGTGCTGACCGCGGCGGTGGCCGCCAGGGCCAGTGTACGAAGTTTCATCATGTTTATTCCTCCCATAAAACGGGGCAGCCTCAGCCGCCAACTATTCAGAAACTGAATTCACCCTAAGTGGCGGCCTGTTTCGCGGTCTGTCATTTTTGTGACATTCCCGGAAGCGCTGTAATGCCAGTATGCTCTCGAAAGACCGGGAAAGGTAAAACTATGTCTAATGATCGCAAGAGTGACGAGCAGCTGTTAAAATCCGGTGATCCCGGAGACGGTTTCGGCGGCGTCATCGGACAGACCCTGGCAGAATCAACCCCCTGGTGGCGCGCGCCGCAAAAGGCCCCGGACGGCGCGCCGAATGTGGTCCTGGTGCTGCTGGACGATCTCGGGT
>CAJXHQ010000131.1 GCA_913054485.1 uncultured Paracoccaceae bacterium | reverse complement strand
CAGAGCCTCCGTTACGATACAGCCTCAGCTCTCCGGAAAAATGTGACGACAGACACAAACACCATTAAGACCTCTCTATAGCGATTGTACCAGCTACGGCTCAGGCGACTTGGCTGACGCGACGACCACCTCCTTGATAGACACATTGACCCGACGTGGTGGGGGTCTACCGGAACAGGATGTCGCTACAGCCTTGCGAGAACTTGTCGCTACGATGGCTGCTATGGCTGACGGGACAGCACCTCCCAACTTCTTCCTTTCCAGCCTTGATCCCGGGGTCGGGAAGACCACGACGTTGATCCACTTCGTCCAGCATCTCCTGAGGTCTGAACATCATCGCGATGTGTCTGTCCTGCTCTGTGTCTCCCGGCTGGATGAGATCGCCCGATTGGTCGAGGAGATGAACCTCAAAGGGACTGACTTCGCGGTCTGCACATCACACGATGAGGTCAATCAGTTGAGTTCCACGCAACTTAGCGAAGCCCGTGTCTTGTTCACCACCCATGCCATGGTCATAAGCCGCTGCCGTGGTCGCCGTTTCCAAGACGTCGAGGTCTTCCGGTACAGGGACGGGGTTCGTGCAGTTCGGGTTTGGGATGAGGCAATGCTGCCAGCTGAGGTCATGTCCATCTCCACGGACCAGCTTGCCTCCCTACGCGATCCGCTGCGACACTCTCATCCTGCATTGGCCGGACTGATCGAGGAGCTGGAGCGAGAGCTTGTAGCGTCTCGTGGACGTGGGACCTACACATGGCCTGATGTAGAGGAAGCTACAGGGATCAGTTGCTGGTCTGCGAGGCGAGGTATCGGTCAGCGTCATGCTACCTATCTCGACACCCTGTACTCCCTCTCAAGCCGCTGCGTACTGCTGCGCAAACCCCACAATGCATCCACGGTCATCACTGCGCTCGACAGCCGAGACGCGATACCAGACGACCTTGCCCCAGTGGTCATCCTCGATGCTTCCGGGCGTGTTCGCGCCACCTACGAGCAATGGGAGAAGGCAACAGGGAAGCTCGTGCGACTACCTTCAGCGATCAAGAGCTACCGGAACCTCACTGTCCAAGTCATGGACAAAGGGTCAGGCAAGACCGCATGGGCGAAGCATGGCTGCTCTCTGGCTCAGGAAGTCGCCCTTCTGATCGACAGCAAGCCTCACGAAGAGTGGCTGGTGGTCTACCACAAGGCAGTCAACAGTGGGGGCATCCCGGACCTGATCAGAGGGCTGCTCAGCACGACCCCGGACCATGTCAGCTTCCTCAACTGGGGCAGGCATCAGGGGACGAACGAGTTCCGACATGTCCAGAACGTCATCCTCGCCGGGGTCAACAACTACTCGGAGGTGGACTACGAAGTGATGGCACGGTGTCACAGCCGCATCAGGAGCGACGAGAAGGTCACCAAAGCGTCCGTCCAAGCGATGGAAGCAGGGGAACACATGCATCACATCCTGCAGGCGCTGTGCCGATCAGCAGTGCGACAAGGTCGTGCCTCCGAGTGTGGTCATTGCAACGCCTACATCATCGCTCCGAAGCAGTCTGGTATCCGTGATCTCATCCCCGTGGTCTTCCCGAGTTGTGCTGTAAGCTCTTGGGAACCAGCCAGGGTGAAAGCCACAGGGAAGGTGCAGCAGGCTCTGACCTATGCAGAGAGACACTTCGAGAACTACCCGGAGGAGGTCTTGCGGTTCGCCGACCTTCGGGCTGAGATTGGGTATGATGCATCCAACTTCAGCAAGCGCATCCGCAGCCACTCGATCTTCAAGGCTGGGCTGGAGGCTCTGGGCGTCGGAGAGGTCACCGTCGGCAACTACCGCTACCGCAATGCTCTGGCAAAGAGACCCCGGTCCTTTAGGCCAGTAGAAGGCTCCAGCTACGTCGCGGATGTTTGAGCCAGAAAAATGTGAGCGCCCTACCAATAAGCGGGGCGTTCGCAATCCCCCCCCATGCACCTACAGCGGATCACGTCTGCTGAGACAACCATGGGAAAACATAGCGACGGCAATGTGAGTACGCTTCCGGGAACCGCACAGCAGCCTCGAACCCGCCACCGTAGACCACACCGTAGACCAGCTGGTGCCTGTTGACGAACAACCCCGACCTCGGATAGCCCTTGTTTTGCTGGAGCTACTAGCTGAAGTGACGCCTGCAGCGGGAACACAAGTCAAACGACTAACCGTGTGGGGGCACCATTTCCAACCAGCATACTGCAGTTCCGGATAAATGCCCTCCGGGCTGGGTTTCGTTTTGCATGCCTTGGTAATTCCCCTTAGCTTGCCGGTGAAGTTTACAGTCAGGGGGCATAGGGCATGTCGGCAGGCGGGCAGCATTTGGATTTAACATTGTCCTCTCATGTGCTGGAGGGGGAGCATCCCTCTCTGATGCGGGATCGTATCGGCCCGTGGGAGGAACGGGACGCGAATTACGACAACCGCTACGATTACCGCACTCTCTTTTATGACTGTTATTACGATGCTGACGCGGGAGAGGTGGTGGTGGTCTGCCCGTCGCTGCTGAATTTCACCCGGCTGATCGAAGACGCGGCGTTTTCCCTGGATGGCACACCGGCCGGCCGGCCGCTTATCGGTGCCCTGTCGCGCGGCAATACGCTTCGGTTTGGCGCCCCGGCGGGTGCGCCGGCTGTGCTGGGGTTCAGCCATCCTTTGTTCGAGGGCGAAGTTCCGGTGTCGCAGACACATCTGGATCTTTTTGCGGGCAAGAACGCAGTCTACGCGATTTCCAAGGATAATAAGCTGGAATGGATCTCGGACTGGATGCGCTACTATGTGCAGGAGCACGGTGCAAATGCCTTTGTGATCTATGACAATCACTCCACGGCCTACCCGATGGAGGCGCTGCATGAGGTCATGCAATCGGTGGAAGGCGTCGAGGCGACAGCGCTGGTGCGCGCCTGGTTCCCCTTTGGGCCGGGCGGGGCGGGCAATACTAATTTCAACTCGAAATTCCTGCATATGACCATGGTCGAGCTGGGCCGCCGCCGCCTGCTGAACCAGGCGAGAGCGGTGCTGAATGTGGATATTGACGAACTGGTCTACACCCGCGGCAGCGCGAATATCTTTGATGCCACGGTTGCATCGGAGAAGGGCTATATCCGGATGGACGGGGACTGGGTCTATGCGCCGCCCAAGGACGGGCTGATGCGCCATGCCGATCACCGCTACCTGAACAGCGCAGGCGGGCCCAAGGTGAACAGGAAGTACTGCGTCGCACCGCAGGGCCCGCTGAAGGGCAAGCCGTGGCTGACCCACCGGATCATTTCGCGCAAAGACCCGACCGATCCGGATTTTGGTTTCTGGCACTTCCGGCGTGTCACCAACAGCTGGGACTACAACCGGGAAGAGTTCGACGCGGAGGTCATGCGGGAAGATCCCCGGCTTGCCGCGGCAATGGGCCGGGTGTTCGGCCAGGAGGTTTGATGCGGCTGCCAGGGAGACCTGCGGACTGATCGGGAGGCGAGCCGTGCTATCGGCTGCTTCGCCGTTCGGATGATTAAATTTTGGAGCATTGCGAAATTGCTATGAGGAATTTTAATTCTACGGAGACGGGATGACCGTATCTCAGGGGCGCGGAAAGGATGTGCTTGCCATTGCAGGCGAGGTGTCGGAGGCGCTGGGCGAGGTCTTGAATGTGTCCTCAGCCCGGCCAATCGGCACCCCGGTTGGGAAGGCTGAGCTCGAAGATGCAAGCCTGGCCTTCTATGTGGATGGCAAGCGGCGCACGGATGACATTGTCCTTCTCTTGTCCAGCCCGCAGCACCCCGGGACCGTTGCTGAGGATGCTGCACTGGCCCGGTCTGTCGCCAGCCGCACCAGCCCGGATGTTGCACAGCACATCGCGGTGCCTTTGTACGAGGGGTCCCGTCAGGGCAGGGCATTTGCCGCGTTTTCAAGGCTAAGCCCGCTGTCTGCCCGCCGGCTGCCTCTCCTGTGGCAGAAACGGATGGCTTCGGCACGGGTGGTGCCCTGGCTGGTTGATTTGGCAGGGCAGACACGGGAGAGCCCAGCCGGGTATGAACGGCACTTTATGCAGCCGCTGCGCTTGCTCTGTGAGGATCGGGGCCTTCCGGGTGAAGTGCGGCGGGCGGCTGGACGCTATCTGGACTTTGCCGGGACATTCCGGCCGGATTTGTTCACGGTGACTCAGCACGGGGATTTCTGGATCGGCAATATCCTGTTCAGACGGCGGGTCTGGCAGGATTTCAATCCTTCCGTGGGCGATTTCACGGTCATTGACTGGCGGGGCGCCCGCAGTGATGGCTACCCTTGCGTGGACCTGGTCAGCTTTGCCCAGTCCATCAGCAGGCCAGGCTCCCTATTGGGCCGCCGGATGGTGCGGCGGTATCAGGACGGCCTGAACCTTACAGGGGCCGAGACGGCTCTCTACTGCTATTTGGGGCTTGGAAAGCTGGCCGCGGACCTGGATCGTTTTCCAAAAGAGCTTTTTGTTGGCCTGTGCAGCCGGGTTCAGGACTTTGTGGCAAAGACCGTGCCGGACGCGGACCCGCCGGCGGGTTGAAGGCGCCGCTTGCCGCTGCAGCCAGTGCAGGCGGCAAATTGCCTGCCTATTGGCGCGCCGCAGGTCATCCGGCGGAGCGTTCAGGGGAAGTGACGCGGGTCAGGCTGGAACGGCTGTCTCAGCTTTTCAGATAACAGCGCGATTTCTGCCCGAACCCTGCCGGTGAGCAAACATAGACAGATCGGGTGTTCTTGATTTTCAGCGGTGCTGCGGATGTCTTGCCGCGGGTGCTGGCCTTTGCGTCAGCCGCCGCCGGGGCGGCCGGGGCCAGTGTCAGAAGGGCGGCGGCAGCGGCGGCGCAAATGCAGCGCAGCGCGGCCCGCCCGGTGAAGGGTGCGGTCATAGGAGTGCTCCTCGTCCTCAGGTAAGCTCTGCCTGCTCGTTGGGGCCGCGGCGCGGCGTTTGACGGGCATGAGCCAGATTAGCAGCCAAATGTTACCATCCGGCTGCCATTTCCTAGCGCATTTTCATGTAAATTTCCATTCCTCAACTTTTGTCCGGCTGGCGGAGTTGCCCGGACGCATGCGGCCGTCGGGGGAAAAGCACCTCATTTCAGCGGTTTGCTGCATGCGGAATTGTCCGGGAACTGCTGCCCCATTGCTTGCAGAAAACGCCGCGCCCCTGTTGGGCGCGGCGTTTTCTTGTTTCAGGGCAGGCGGTTGCGGAGTTTCGCCATCCGCCGGTGCTTATGGGCGGTTCTCCGCGGATTTGATGATGGTGCGGTTGCCCACCCGCCAGTCCGGCAGCCCGAAATCATCCGGCCAGGGGTAGACCTCGGTCTGGTTGAAATAGACCACTGCGGTCAGCTCCGGAAACGCCTCTCCCAGGGATCGGATCGAGTTTTCCCAGGCGTCCACATAGTCTGCATCGCCGGAGAAGCCCATTTCGGCCACCATCACAGGCTTGTTGAACTGGCGCACCCGCTCCATGCGGGGCCCCAAGATGTCCGCAGCGCTCTGCTCCCTGCCGAGCAGCTGTTTCTCCCAGTCTTGCAGGCCGAAGACCGACAGGCCCACAACATCGACGAAATCGTCGCCGGGGTAATATTCCTCAAGATCGTCATAGCCGAGCGGCGACCACATCATCCTGATCTCCGGTGCTTGCGCCTTGCAGAGACCCATCATCCGCTTGTAGGCGGCCACATAGGTCTCGGGCTCCCATTTGGCCCAGATGAACTGGCCGGAGAAATCCTCCATCTCCTGCGCCCAGCGGACGGTGACATCGCTTTCGAAATTGCCCAGCACATCGCAGATCGCGGCCATGTTGCCGTCGTAGTCACCTGCGCTGATACCGCGGATCAGCACGTCTGGAGAATTGCGCGCGCTGCGGGTCCAGGTCCAGGGTTCGATAGTCACAAGCACATCACGGTCCCGGTCGCGGGCGTATTCATCCGCTGCGGGAAGCGAGGCTAGGAACAGGTCCTCCCAGGGCAGGAACAGGTGTTCGATCTGCACATCCTTGTCATCAGCAAAAGTGCCGTAAGGGTCATAGACGCCGAAGGGCAGGTCGCCTGGGGGGGCCGCATGCACCGGCAGGGTTGCCATGGCGGCCATCAGCGCGGCCAGGCTTGCGGAACGGGAAAGCATCGGGAATGTCAGTGTCTGGGTCATCGGTCTGTCTCGACTCTGTTCTGAATTGCGAAGGGCAGGCCCTTCCATTGAAAGTCCAGGTGGTAGGCGAGCGTGCCGGGCGGTCCTTGCCCGGCGCCGGAGACCACGAACTCGGGTTTGGCGGCAACGATGATTCCGGTGCCATAGCTGAGCGCGTAAAGGCTCTGCGCGCCCTTACTGCCGGCGGCGGCCGCGATCACCAAGACCAGCAGGCTGCTGGCGGCAAGCTGGCTGGCGCTGGCCAGCGGCCGGGTGAGTGGTGAGATGCCATTCTCAGTGAGGTGCTGCACCGCGATGATCACAAAGAGAACGGTGTAGACGGCGGCGTTGATCAGGGTGAGGATGACAAAACCAGCGGATTGCTGCAGGTTTTCAGTCAGCAGCGCCGGCAGCGCCGCCCCCAGCGCAAGCAGGAAGTAGGGCAGCAGCACCCGGGCGGGCAGGGGCGCAGGCCCGCCGCCTTTCGGGGTCACGCGGAAGTCCACGAAGCCGCCGCGCAGCCGGTCCCAGACCGCCATGGAGCAGCCAAGCAGCACCCAGGGCCATTGCGCGCAGGCAAACAGCGCGCGCTCCCAGCTCAGCACCTTGGCATCATCGGGCCTGAGGAAACCGTCCGCGCGCATCAGGTACACAAAGGCCACCACCATCACAGTGGCCGGGATCGAATGCAGCAGGAAGCCGGGGAAGGTCACGCCGGCAAAACGGATGTCAAGCGTCAGCGCCAATACCGGGAAGACAAACATCATCGCCATCAGCAGGGCGAAAATAGGATACCAGAACTGGCACAGCAGGAACTGGAAGCGCAGCCGCGGGGTCAGCCCCTTCAGGTAGCGCGGCGTATAGGTCAATAGCAGCGTGGTCAGGCTGCGTGACCATTGGAACTCCTGCGTGATCAGATCGGCCATGCAGGCAGGCCCCGCGCCATGGGCAATGGCCGGCGCCGCATGGGCCCCGCGCCAGCCGGCAGCATTCATCAGCATGGTGGTGGAATGATCTTCGGCCAGATCAGGACCCAGCCCGCCGGCCTCGCGCAGGGCGCGGGTGCGTACCGCGTAATGCGAGCCGATGCACATCGGCGCCCAGCCGCTGGAATAGCCCATCTGGATGCCGCCATGAAACGGCGCCTCGGCATAAAGACGCATCCGCGCGGCCCAGCTTTCCTGCGCATTGCTGGAACAGATCGACGGCGCGCTCACATAGCCGGCCGCCGGGTTCTCAAAGCCTTCCAGAATGGCCTGCAGATAGCCCGGCTGCGGCACGTGGTCTGCGTCCAGCTGAGAGACCACGTCGTAGCGTTCATACCCGTAGTGATCATAGAAATAGGCAAGGTTTCCCTCCTTGCAGCGGGTGTGGCGCGGCCATTCCTTGTGATGGTAGGCCTCAACTCCCTTGCGGGTGGAGACCTGCACCCCGTTGGCGCGGCACCACGCCAGAGTCTCTGCGTCCGGATCCTCATCCGCCAGCCAAGTGTCATGCGCGGGCGTCTGCGCCAGCATGGCCTCCAGCGTTTCGCGCACCACTTCAAAGGGTTCGGCCGGGGTTTTTGTGGTCACCATCGCCACCCGCAGCGGCCCTTGCAGCACCGGGCCGGACCGCTCCTGCCGGCTGTTGAGGAAGAAGCTCATGAAATAGCCGGCCATGAAGTAGAGCCAGAACACCGCCGCCGTCACCGTCCAGTAGCGCAGCGCGCCGATATTGTGTGCAGGATCCAGCCACCAG
>CAJXHQ010000130.1 GCA_913054485.1 uncultured Paracoccaceae bacterium | reverse complement strand
CCAGAACGCGATCTGGCTCTACCGGATGGAAGGCGACGAAGCGCAGCGCGGGTTTACCAAGATTCTCACCGGTCCGGCGCACCCCGATTACCTGCCCTTCTGCCAGGGTCCGGGCCATGGCACCGGCTATCAGGACCAGATCCTGATCGAGGCAAAAGACTTCCTGACGGCGATTGCTGAAGGGAAAAACATCTGGCCCACATTCCGCGACGGGATGGAGGTCAACCAGATCATCGCGGCGGCTCATGCGTCTCACAAGGCGCGCGCCTGGGCCGATACCGCATCCGTATGACTGTTCTATAAGGCTAGCTGAACATGACTATCAGAATTGGCAATGCGCCCTGCTCCTGGGGTGTGGAATTCGCAAAAGATCCGCGCAACCCCGAGTGGCGCACGGTGCTGAAAGAATGCGCCGACGCAGGTTATAAGGGGATCGAACTTGGCCCCATCGGCTTCATGCCGGAAGACCCGGAAGAGCTGGGTGCGGCACTGAAGGAATTCGACCTGGAGTTGATCGGCGGCGTGGTCTTCCAGCCGTTCCATGACGCGGACGCCTGGGATCAGGTGAAAGACGCGGCAGAGCGTACTTGCAAGGCGCTGGTGGCGCATGGCGCCAAGCACCTGGTGCTGATCGATTCGATCTCGCCGCGCCGCGCGCCGACCGCCGGCCGCCCGGCTGAGGCCGAGCAGATGGGCGCCGAAGAATGGGCCGCTTATGTGGGCCGCTTCCGCGAGATCGCCGAGATGGGCAAATCCTACGGCCTGCTGGTCGAGCTGCACCCGCATGCGGGCGGCTTCATGGATTTTGAACCCGAGGTGGAGAAGATCCTGGCGGAAATCCCTGGCGATCTGCTGAAGCTTTGCATCGACACCGGTCACTGCACCTACGCGGGCTTTGACCCGGTGGCCTTCATGCAGCGCCACATGGACCGCATCACTTACGTGCACTTCAAGTCGACGAGTGCTGCGGTGAAGGCGGCAGCCATTGCCAATCGCACCGGCTTTTATGACGCCTGCGGCCAGGGCATTTTCTGCAACCTGTCCGAAGGCGAAGTCGACTTCCCCGCGGTGCGCCAGCTGCTGCTGGACGCCAAGTTTTCGGGCTGGTGCACGATCGAGCAGGACTGCGATCCGACGCTGGATCCGGACCCGCTGGGCGATGCGCGCGTGAACCGCGAATACCTTGAATCCATTGGCTTTAAGTAAGGAATACTCCGATGGCAAAACTGAAGTGGGGCATGATCGGCGGCGGTGAAGGCAGCCAGATCGGACCGGCACACCGTCTTGGCGCACAGGCCGACGGGGTGTTTGAATTTGCAGCCGGCGCGCTGGATCACCGCCCGGAAGCGGGCCGTGAATACGCCCAGCGTTTGGGGATCGCGGCTGACCGCGCCTATGGCGGCTGGGAAGAGATGCTGGAAGGTGAACGCAACCGCGACGACCGCATCGATCTGGTCACCGTGGCGACGCCGAACTCGACACATTTCGAGATCACCAAATCCTTCCTCGAAGCAGGGTTCAACGTGCTGTGCGAAAAGCCGATGACCATGACCGTAGAAGAGGGTGAAGAGATCGTCCGCGTGGCAGAGAAGACCGGCAAGATCTGCGCCGTGAACTACTGCTACTCGGCCTATCCGATGGTCCGTCAGGCCCGCGCCATGGTTGCGGCGGGCGAGATCGGCAAAGTGCGCACCGTGGTCACCAACTTCAGCCATGGCCACCATGGCGATGCCACCGATGCGGACAATCCGCGGGTGCGCTGGCGCTATGATCCGGCCATGGCCGGCGTGTCGGGTCAGTTTGCCGATTGCGGTATCCACGCGATGCACATGGCCAGCTTCATCTGTAACGATGAGGTCGAAACCCTGTCGGCTGACTTCGCCTCCACCATTGCCAGCCGCGAGCTGGAAGATGACGCGATGGTCAACTTCCGGACGAGCGGCGGAACTGTCGGACGGCTCTGGACGTCGTCGATTGCGATCGGCCGTCAGCATGGGTTCGTCATCCAGGTGTTTGGCGAAACCGGCGGGCTTCGCTGGGCGTCGAACAGCCGAACCAGCTGATCTACACGCCGGTTGGCGGGCGCACTCAGATCATCGAGAAAGGCGAGGGCGGTCTGCACGCAGACGCGCAGCGCCTGTCGCGCGTTTCCATTGCGCATCCCGAAGGCTTCCCGCTGGCCGTGGCCAATATCTACTGCGATCTGGCGGATGCGATCCGCGGTGAAGCACGCAGCGGCCTGCCGGATGCGGCAGCTGGTGTGCGGTCGATGGCGGCGGTTTATGCAGCGGTCGATTCGGCGAAAGAAAACGGTGCTTGGGTGGACGCGCGTCCGCCGATGTTCCGTTAACCAGTGTGCGGGGGGCGTAACGTCCCCCGCTCCACCAGTTTGGCCGGGAAGAGCCGGGCCTGGGGGACGTGGTCCTCTTCGCTTTCTTCCAATGCGGTGGCGATCAGCTCTACCGAGGAATCCACAATCTGCCGCACCGGCTGACGGATGGTTGTCAGGTTGATATTGGCCCAGCCGGCCATTTCCAGATCATTCAGTCCCATCAGTCCAACATCGTCGGGCACTTTCAGCCCGTGGCTGTGCATCGCCGAGAGCGCACCGATGGAGATCACGTCATCAGCACCGAAATAGGCCTCGGCAGGCGGGTCCTTCAGAAGGCGCAGCATCTCGTCCCGGCCGGCATCGAAGGAATAGGCCTCGGCAAAGCTGTGGGTGAATTCAAGCTCAGGGTGCCGGGACATGACACGAGAGAATCCGACGAAACGGTCCATCGTCGAGGTTGCGATTTCGGGGCCGCCCATGAAACCGATTCTCTTGTATCCGCGGCCGATCAGAACCTCTGCGGCAAAGGCGCCGGCCGCCTCGTTATCGATGCCGACAATGTTCACATCCGGGCTGCATGAGTGGCGCGACAAAGTGTAAACCTCCGGCAAGCGGACCTTGCGAAAGGCGTCGACAAAGCCTTTTTCAACAGTGGAGGAGGCCACGATTACCCCATCAACCGAATACTGCCGCAGCATCTGTGCGGTATCGACTGGATCGTGCTGACCGGAGATGTTGACGAGAAGCGGGCGCAGGCCACGCTTCTGAAGCTCGCTCGTGAACAGGTCAAATACGTGCAAAAAGAAGGGGTTGGTAAAGTTATCCGAGACAAGGCCGATCAATTTGGTGCGCCGTGTGGTCAGGCTGCGGGCCAGAAAATTCGGCTGATAGCCCAGTTCATCTGCGGCCTTTTCAACCTTGCGGCGCATCTTGTCTGATACTGACGCTCCGTCGGTGAAGGTCCGCGAAACGGCAGAGCGGGATACACCTGCGCGTTCGGCAACATCTTTCAGCGTGGCAGCCATCAGTATCGTTCTCCTGTTAAGGGTGCATCCTTGTATCGCAGTCACGGCCTGAGGGCATTATGAAAAATTTGACATGTGCTTTGCAACCGGTTGCAAATAAGATCCGGATATGCTTACATCTCCGCAGGGAGACGGGGAGATGCAGATCAATCTGTCCCTCACAGGAACATTTCGGGAGGAAATAATGACTTCACTGATGAAAAAGCTGGCGCTGGCAACCGCGGTTGCCGCAGCCCCGCTGATGATGGCAAGCGCTGCGTCGGCCGATGGCGAGAAATACATTCTGGTCAGCCACGCTCCGGACAGCGACAGCTGGTGGAACACCATCAAGAACGGCATCGCGCTGGCAGGCGAGCAGATGGGTGTTGAGGTTGAGTACCGCAACCCGCCCACCGGCGACTTGGCCGACATGGCCCGCATCATCGAGCAGGCGGCGGCGTCCGGCCCCAACGGCATCATCACCACGCTGGCTGACCCGGACATCCTGGAAGGCCCGATCAAAGCGGCCGTGGATGCTGGCGTCGACGTCATCATCATGAACACCGGTTCGCCGGAGAAGGCCCGCGAAGTCGGCGCGCTGATGTATGTCGGCCAGCCCGAGTATGACGCCGGCTATGCCGCTGGTATCCGCGCCAAGGGCGACGGCATCGGCTCCTTCCTCTGCGTGAACCACTACATCGTTCAGCCGTCGTCGCAGGAACGCTGCCAGGGCTTCGCTGACGGTCTGGGCATCGAGCTGGGCAACCAGATGATCGACGCGGGCCAAGACCCGGCAGAGATCAAAAACCGTGTTCTGGCCTACCTCTCGGCCAACCCGGAAACCGACGCGGTTCTGACCCTCGGCCCGACCTCGGCAGACCCGACCCTGCTGGCGCTGGAAGAGAACGGCATGTCCGGCGATATCTACTTCGGCACCTTCGACCTGGGCGGCGAGATCGTCAAAGGCATCAAGGCCGGCGTGATCGAATGGGGCATCGACCAGCAGCCCTTCCTGCAGGCTTACCTGCCGGTTGTTGTGATGACCAACTACCACCGCTATGGCGTTCTGCCGGGCAACAACATCAACTCCGGCCCCGGCTTCGTTACCGCCGATGGCCTGACCATGATCGAGAAATTCGCGGGCGAATACCGCTAATTCGACTAAGGGCGGGCGCCCCTGGTGACAGTGGGCGCCCGTTTTTCATTCCGCATTCTGATTTTGGTTAACTTGCGAAAGGGCGCTCTCATGGGCGAAGCTGCTCAACCTGTTCCCGCGACCGACGAACGCGTCAAAGAGATTTCGGGGCTGCGCAAAGCGCTGATCCGCCCGGAACTCGGCGGCATGGTCGGCACCGTTGCGGTCTTCACATTCTTCCTTCTGTTCGCTTTTGACAGTGGCATGTTCAACAGCCAGGGCATGATGAACTGGTCGATCGTATCTGCCCAGTTCATGATCATCGCTGTCGGGGCCTGCCTGCTGATGATCGCGGGTGAATTCGATCTCTCAGTTGGCTCGATGATCGGCTTTGCCGGCATGATGATCGCGATCTTCTCGGTCACCTATGGCTGGCCGGTCTGGATGGCCATCATGGTCACCTTTGTGCTGTGCACAGCGATTGGCGGGCTGAACGGATATATCGTTATCCGCACCGGGCTGCCGTCCTTCATTGTGACCCTGGCCTTCCTGTTCATTCTGCGCGGTTTCACCATCTTCCTGCCGCAGCTGATCGAGCGCAAAACCATCATCGGCGGCATCAAGGATGTGGCTGAAGGCGACTGGCTTGCGCCAGTTTTCGGCGGCAAGATCCTAGGCGGGTTGTTCACCTGGATGGGCGACAACGGGCTGATCGCGACCTTCACCCGCGGCACCCGTGAAGGGCAGCCGGTGGTTGACGGCATCCCGATGCTGATCATCTGGGCCATCGCGCTGATCATCTTCGGCCATGTGCTGCTGACCAAGACCAAGTTCGGCAACTGGATCTTCGCCTCCGGCGGCGACGCCGAAGCGGCCCGCAACTCGGGCGTTCCGGTGAACAAGGTCAAGATCCTGATGTTCATGTTCACCGCCTTCTGCGCAACCGTCTTTGCGGTCTGCCAGGTGATGGAGTTTGGCTCGGCCGGTGCCGACCGCGGTCTGCTGAAGGAATTCGAGGCAATCATTGCCGTGGTTATCGGCGGCGCGCTGCTGACCGGCGGCTATGGCTCGGTTCTGGGTGCGGCGCTTGGCGCGCTGATCTTTGGTGTGGTGCAGCAGGGTCTGTTCTTCGCCGGCGTCGAAAGCTCGCTGTTCCGCGTGTTCCTGGGCGTCATCCTTCTGGGTGCCGTGATCCTGAACACCTACATCCGCCGCATCATCACCGGGGAGCGCTGATATGACCACTGAACATGCCCCTATCATCCAGATGAAGGACATCCAGAAGCACTTTGGCAGCGTGATTGCGCTGGCCGGCGTGTCGGTTGATGTTTTCCCTGGTGAATGCCACTGTCTGCTGGGCGACAACGGCGCCGGCAAATCCACCTTCATCAAGACCATGTCCGGGGTGCATAAACCCACCCATGGCGAGATCTTGTTCGAAGGCCAGGAGATGCATTTCGCGGATCCCCGCGATGCCATCTCGGCCGGGATTGCCACCGTGCACCAGCACCTTGCGATGATCCCGCTGATGTCGGTCAGCCGGAACTTCTTCATGGGCAATGAGCCGGTGAAGAGTGTCGGCCCGCTTAAGCTGTTCGACCATGATTACGCCAACAAGGTGACCATGGAAGAGATGCGCAAGATGGGCATCAACCTGCGCGGCCCCGACCAGGCGGTTGGTACTCTGTCGGGCGGTGAACGTCAGACGGTTGCCATCGCCCGCGCGGTCCACTTCGGCGCAAAAGTGCTGATCCTTGACGAGCCGACCTCGGCGCTTGGTGTGCGGCAGACGGCGAACGTTCTGGCGACCATCGACAAGGTCCGCAAGCAAGGCATCGCGGTGGTCTTCATCACCCACAACGTGCGCCATGCCATGGCGGTGGGCGACCGTTTCACGGTGCTGAACCGCGGCCAGACGCTGGGCACTGCACAGCGCGGTCAGATCACTCCGGAAGAGCTGCAGGACCTGATGGCCGGCGGCCAGGAAATGGTAAAACTGGAAGGCTCGCTCGGCGGCACTGTCTGATCGGTGCGAACATCAGCACAAGCAAAGATTGATACAGCAAGCAGCGGTAACGCTGCTTGCTTTTTTGGTGCCGGCATATTGCTGTGTTTCGCCAAAAACGCACCAAGTAATTTCCCGTGTAGGTTTTCAGGCCCGCTTCGTATATTTGGAGCCTGACGGCCTTTGACAGGGTCTGTATGAGGGTCGTGGCATTCCAGAAATGAGCTTGCGGAAATGAAAATTACTCAAACTTCTCTGCCTGATGTATTAATGCTGACTCCGCGGCGTTTCGGCGACAACCGCGGTTTTTTTTCTGAAAGCTGGAACCGGAAGACCTTGCTGGACGCTGGAGTGCAGCTTCCAGAATTTGTGCAGGACAACCATTCGTTGTCGCGTGAAACTGGCACTGTCCGCGGATTGCACTTTCAAGCGCCGCCGCACGCCCAGGGCAAATTGGTGCGCTGCGGCCGGGGGCGGATCTTTGATGTTGCGGTTGATGCGCGCAAGGGATCCCTGTCTTACGGGCAATGGGTGGGACAGGAGCTCAGCTTTGAGAACGGCAGCCAGCTGTGGATCCCGGCGGGTTTCCTGCATGGGTTTATGACGCTCGAGCCGGACAGCGAAATCATCTACAAATGCACCGACCACTATGCGCCTGAATGTGATGGCGCGGTCCATTGGGACAGTTGCGGCATCGATTGGCCGCTCGCGGGGATCACCCCGGCCATTTCTGAAAAGGATGCTATTGCGCAAAGCTTTGCGGAGTTGGACAGTCCCTTTGAATACGGAGATGCAGTATGAAACTTCTGGTAACCGGCGGCGCCGGATTTATCGGATCGGCGGTGGTGCGGCAGGCCGTGCACGAGGGGCTGGAAGTGGTCAATCTCGATGCGCTGACCTATGCGGCCTGCCTGGAGAACCTCTCCAGTGTTGATGCGATGCCCAACTACACCTTCGTACAGGCCGACATCCGCGATCGCGCCGCTCTGGACCGGGTCATGGCGGAACACGCACCTGATGCCATTATGCATCTGGCCGCGGAATCCCATGTGGACCGTTCCATCGACGGGCCGGCCGATTTCATCGAAACCAATGTGACAGGCACCTTCAATCTGCTGGAGGCCGCGCGCAGCTACTGGGAGGCACAGGGCCGTCCGGAAAGATTCCGGTTCCACCATATTTCCACCGATGAGGTCTACGGCTCGCTCGGCAAAACCGGGATGTTCACTGAAGACACAGCCTACGACCCGCGCTCGCCTTATTCGGCATCCAAAGCGTCCTCAGACCATTTGGTGCGGGCCTGGAACGAAACCTATGGCCTGCCGGTTCTGCTGACCAATTGCTCCAACAACTACGGCCCTTTCCATTTCCCGAAAAGCTGATCCCGGTT
>CAJXHQ010000129.1 GCA_913054485.1 uncultured Paracoccaceae bacterium | reverse complement strand
CTTGCGACAGGCACTCGCTGCCTGCCACGGTATCCAGGTGATGGTGACAGGCTGCCAGCCCATAGGGGCCTCCGTCAACCATTGCGCCAACCGGGCAGGCAGACAGGCAGGGTTTTGCAATGCAAGCGTTGCAGGGAGAGGCCGCAAGCGGTGGCGCGGGTATGTCGAACTCTTGGTCAAAATGCAGTGCGCCCCTCAGCGAAATCAGCATGCCCACCTGATCATGCACCAGCATCTGCGACGGCGATGTGAAGGTCCGGCCCGAGCCGAGCGCCCAATCGATGAAGGGCGTGTAGGGCGGGCCGGTAAAAGGGTAATAGGGCGTAGCATCCAGGCCGGCTCCCAGCCCGGTGATAAGGCGCTCTGACCAGCGGTCGATGGGATGCGGCGCGCCGTCGAGGTGCTCGGCGGAGGCTTTGAAGGCGTCCCAGAACCGGCCGGCGGTGCCGAGCAGGATCAGTGTTCCGTGCTCCAGCAGCTTGACCGGTTTTCGCGCCGGGTGCAGCGCGCCGTAGATGATCAGCCCTGCAGCTTCAGCGGCCTGTTCGACAATGCGGTATGTGCTGGTTTGCTTCATGCGGGCCAGCTAATCTCAAGCCTGCCCGCCAGGCAAGAGCCCTGATCAGGCGCGGATCATCGAGCCCGCACCGTGGTCGGTGAAAAGCTCCAGCAGCACCGCGTTCTGCACCCGCCCGTCGACGATGGTGCAGGCCCGCACGCCGCTGCGCACCGCGTCCAGCGCGGTTTCGGTTTTTGGGATCATGCCGCCTGCGATGACCCCGCTGGCGGTCATCGCTTCCACATCCTTGGCCTTCAGCTCGGTCACCACCTCGCCGTCGGCATTTTTAACGCCGGCCACATCGGTCAGCAGCAACAGGCGGTCGGCCTGCAGCGCGGAGGCTATGGCTCCCGCAGCTGTGTCGCCGTTGATATTGAAAGTCTCGCCATCGCGGCCAGCACCAAGCGGCGCGATGACCGGGATCATGTCCTTCTCGAACAGGTGATGCAGCAGGGTGGGGTTCATTTCCGAAGGCGTGCCG
Source organism: uncultured Paracoccaceae bacterium (assembly GCA_913054485.1). Classification (GTDB taxonomy): domain Bacteria; phylum Pseudomonadota; class Alphaproteobacteria; order Rhodobacterales; family Rhodobacteraceae; genus FREY01. The sequence continues at coordinate 6,836 of CAJXHQ010000129.1, read as the reverse complement.
ACAAAACCAAGGTCCGGGTTGGTCTGCTCGCAGATCATCAGGTTCGCATCCTTGCCCGACAGACCGACGCCCATGCCGCCCTGGCGGTTGATCGCCTGCACGATGCGCTTGTTGACGAGGCCGGACAGCACCATCTCGACCACTTCGACCGTGGCCTGATCGGTGACACGCTTGCCGTTCACGAACTCGGATTGAATATCCAGCTTGGCCAGCATCGCATTGATCATCGGGCCGCCGCCGTGCACGATCACCGGGTTCACACCAACTTGGCGCATCAGCACGATGTCGCGGGCGAAGCTGTCCATCGCCTCGTCGCTGCCCATTGCGTGGCCGCCCAGTTTGATAACAACGATGGCCCCGTCATAGCGCTGCAGATAGGGCAGGGCTGACGACAGTGTCTCGGCGGTGGCGATCCAGTTGCGGTTCATGTTCTGTTTCTTCATATCCCGGGGTCCCTCTGGCGGGATGTGTTACGCGTTTCCGGGCCTGCTGCCAAGTGGCGCGTTGCAGCCGCCGGGGCGGGTGCTAGGGTCGGGCAAGGATTTCCCGCTGCAAGAGGTGCCGCATGACCCGCAAGACCCTGCTACTGACCGGCGCCAGCCGCGGTATCGGCCACGCCACGGTGCGCCGGTTCAATGCCGAAGGCTGGCGAATCCTCACCTGTTCGCGCCATCCCTTCCCTGAGGAGTGCCCCTGGGGCGGCGGCCGCGAGGATCACGTGCAGCTGGACCTGTCCGACCCTTCAGACACGATCAACGCCGTCGGGCTTATCCAGGAAAAGCTGGACGGCCGTCTGGATGCGCTAGTGAACAATGCGGGCGTCTCGCCCAAGGGCCTGAACGGAGAGCGGCTCAGCACGCTGGACACCGATCTGCTGGACTGGGCCAAGGTCTTTCACGTCAATTTCTTCGCGTCGGTGGTTCTGGCGCGGGGATTGAAAGAGGAGCTGGCCGCCGCCAAGGGCACGGTGGTCAATGTGACCTCTATCGCCGGCAGCCGGGTGCATCCCTTTGCAGGCGCGGCCTATGCCACCTCCAAGGCGGCGCTAGCGGCGCTGACGCGGGAGATGGCGCATGATTTCGGGCCGCTTGGGGTGCGGGTCAACGCCATTGCGCCGGGCGAAGTGGAGACTGCTATTCTAAGCCCGGGCTCGGACAAAATCGTGGAAAAGTTGCCGATGCAGCGGCTTGGCCAGCCCGAGGAGGTCGCCAGCGCGATCTATTTCCTCTGCTCGCCGGAAAGCTCGTATATTTCCGGTGCCGAGATCGAGGTGAACGGCGCGCAGCACGTCTGATCTGCGCGGTGCCCTCAAAGGAGGCAAAAGGACACCGCGCGGTCATGAAGCCGGCCGAAGGGGAGAGGCCGGCCCCAGGTTTTGTCAGCTGAAGGCGCGCTTCAGGACCGGGATATTGGCCAGGATCAGCAGGTCGAAGGCCAGCACTGCCAGCAGGGTCAGCCCGACCAGCGGGAAGACCATGGCAGTGAACAGGCCGATCAGCACGGCACCTTTCAGAAAGGGCACCTCGGCCGGGGCCGGCGGGGCGGCCAGGCGGGCGGCACCGGCGGGTCGGCGTTTCAGCCACATCACCACGCCGGAGACACAGACAAAGACACCCACAGACAGAAAATCACGTTCAGTGCGAAGTTCCAGCCGCCCATCAGCCCCATGTGGAAGGGGACCCCAACGGCCATAGCCTTGCCCATCCACGGGTAGTCTTCGAACGTCACATCGGCCAGGATCTTGCCGCTGTGCTGGTCGATGTGGATTGTGCGGTCGATGAAAGGGTCGTCACCATCGCCGGACATGCTGTCGCGGTTGATGGTCCAGACGCCCTGTTCTCCGGACGGGTAGGCGACGCGGAAACGGCCCTCCATGCCCAGATCCCGGCCTAGGACCACCAGGCTGCCGATAGAGACGGCGGTGCCCTCCGGAATGCCGGTGATGCCGGCGTCCGATCCCGAGGTCGGCATCAGGGTCTGCTCCAGCGCCCAGGGCACATCATTGATGTGGCCGTGGTTCATGCTGGCGTGGATGTCGTCAGACAGGGGCACATTGTCCCACTTCTCAGCCGGGAAACTGGCCCAGGGCTGCACGATCTTGTCGCCCCAGACCCCGGCCCAGGAGAGGCCCGAGATCAGGAACATGACCAGCAGCGCCGAGATCCAGAAGCCGATGACCGAATGCAGTGACTTCCACAGGGCGCGGGCTCGTGCCTTCAGGTCCGGCACCAGCATGGAGGCACCGTTGCCGCGCGGCCACCACAGGTAGAGCCCGGTGAACACCAGCAGCAGCGCAAGACCTGCAGCGATCTCGATCATCAAGACCTGCAGCGATCTCGATCATGCGGTCGCCGGCGGTGCCAATCAGCAGTTCTGAGTGGATATTGTCGGCAAAGTCATACCAGCCAGCGCGCCGGTCCCAGGTGGAGATAACCTTGCCTGTGTATTGGTTCAGCGCGACCAGACGCTGGCCGTCTTCGGTGCCGACGCGGAAGATGGTGGCCAGATCATCTGCCTTGGGGCCGATCCATTCTTTGAGGGTGCCCGGCACGGCCTTCAGCGCCGCGGCTTCCAGATCCTGCAGGGGCAGGGCGGTTTCCCCCTGGACGATGGCGATCTTCTCGCCGTCGCGCCCCTCGAACTGGGTGATGAACATCATCATCAGCCCGGTGACGGCCAGGGTGGTCAGGAAGGGGATCACGTAAAGTCCGGCGTAGAAGTGCCAGCGCCAGGCGGCGAAGTAGAATTTCTGTTGGGCCGTGCGGGATTGTTCCGCGGCTGCGGTTTGGCTGTCAGATGCCATGTCTCTCTCTCCATGAGAAATCTGTCCGGCTGCAGAGGCTGCGCCGGGTTTGTTATGCTGTGAGGATCAGAAGGTCAGGAGAGAGCGGGCGGGCCGCGGGCGTCATAGCGCCAGTGGAACCCGGCGCTGCGGTGGGTGAACTCCGCGCGGGCCCAAGAGGCCGCCTGTGCGGGTTCGATGATGCGGGCCGGTGCAAAGGCGGGCAGGTCCGCATCGGGGTTGAGACCGGAGAAGGGACAGGCGGCGGCCGCCATGTCTTCGGGCATGTCCGGCGCATCACCGTCCAGATCCACCCAGCGTTCCTGCACGCCGTTGGCGGTACAGATCACCAGCAATATTTTGCCGTCATCACCCAATCGCGCCATCCAGCCCGCCGGGATCATCCCGGCGGTCATAACGGCCAGCAAAAGGCAGTATGACGCCAGGTATTTGAAAATTAATCCAAATTAGCGATGATCGACCGCAGGGTCGGGACCCCTTCGCCTTTTTCGGAGGAGGTCAGAACCATTTCCGGGAAGGCTGCCGGGTGTTTGGCCAATGCGGCGCGCACCTGCTCCAGAACCTTGGCGTGGTCTTTTTCCTTTACCTTGTCGGCCTTGGTCAGCACCACCTGGAAAGTCACGGCAGAGCTGTCCAGCAGTGACATGATTTCCTCATCCACTGGTTTCACGCCGTGGCGGAAATCGATCAGCACAAAGGCGCGGCGCAAGGACACGCGGCCCGACAGGTAGCGCTTCAGCAGCTTCTGCCACTGCTCCACCACTTTCAGCGGTGCATTGGCAAAGCCGTAGCCCGGCAGGTCGACCAGATACAATTCCGGCCCCTGCTCGAAAAAGTTGATTTCCTGCGTGCGGCCCGGCGTGTTGGACGCGCGGGCCAGCCCCTTGGTGCCGGTCAGCGCGTTGATCAGGCTCGACTTGCCGACGTTGGAGCGGCCGGCAAAACAGACCTCTACCCGGTCGGCGTCGGGCAGGCCGTTCATGGCCACCACGCCCTTCAGGAAGGTGCTTTCGCCGGCAAAGAGCTTGCGGCCTTTTTCGGTGGAGAATTCATCCGGGCTATCGGCCAGGGGGTAGGGCAGGGTGCTCATAGCAGCTCCAGTCTATCGCCGGGGCGGACCGCGCCGCCCTCTGTTACTTCGGCCTTCACGCTGAAATCGCGGTGGCCCCATGTGTCCAATGCGCCGAGTGTGTCGGCATCGCGCAGGCCTGTCTCCGGGTTGGAGGCTGTGGCCAGGCAGCGGGTGGTGCGTTCGCGCACCTTCAGGATCGCACCGCCAAGGCGCAGCTCGCGGCCGATCCAGTCAAATTCCTGCCACGGCTCCAGCCCATCCAGCCAGATATTGCCGCGCCAGCGGTGGAGGGACAGGTCCTGTCCCAGTTCTTTCTCAACCGCCCGGTGCGACGCCAGGCTGCACAGCGTGACTGAAGGCCAGCTGCTGTCGGTCATGCCCTGCGCCTGTGCCCTCACCAGCCGGGCAGGGGCCGCGCGCCCCTCGGGCATCAGCGGTGCCACCCAGTCCAGAAAGGCGTCCTGTTGCGTCGCCGGGTCGAAATCCAGATCCGGGCGGCCGGGATGCGACAGTACCAGACGGTTGCCCTCAGTGCGCGAGGTGATCGCCATCAGCGCTGGCGATCCGGCCGCACGGGTGAAATTGCTGCAGCGCGCCCATTCGGACCCATCCGCCTTTGAGGCCTCATGCGCAACCGCATAAACACGATCCCCGGGCAAGCACTGCCCGGGGATCAATGTTGCGGCGCTCACCTCTTCGCGGCCATGGGCCTTGATCGGGTGCCGCCAGAGGCTGTGAACAGCCGCTGTCATCTAGGCATCCGTCTTGGGCTTGCGCTTCACGCTCGACTTGATGTTGCCGAAGACGTCCGGCTTATAGCCGTGGCTGCGCATGATCAGATACTGCTGGGTGAAGGTGATCGTGTTGTTGGCAATCCAGTAGACCACCAGGCCGGAGGCAAAGCCGCCGAGCATGAACATGAACACCCAGGGCATCCAGGCAAAGATCATCTGCTGGGTCGGATCGGAGGGCGCCGGGTTCAGCTTCTGCTGCAGCCACATGGAGATACCCAGCAACAGCGGCAGAATGCCGATGAAGACCAGCGCCATGATGCTTTCCGGTGCCGGGCCTTCGAAGGGCAGCAGGCCGAAGAGGTTCATGATCGAGGTGGGGTCCGGCGCGCTCAGGTCCTGGAAGGGGCCGAAGAAGGGCGCGTGGCGCAGTTCCAGCGTGACGAAGATCACCTTGTAGAGCGAGAAGAAGATCGGGATCTGGATCAGGATCGGCAGACAGCCCGCGGCGGGGTTCACCTTTTTCTTCTTGTAGAGCTCCATCATCTCCTTCTGCATCTTCTGACGGTCGTCGCCAGCGCGCTCCTTCAGCTTCTCCATCTCCGGCTGCAGCTCTTTCATCTTCGCCATGGAGGCGTAAGACTTATAGGCCAGCGGGAAGACGATGACCTTGATCAGCACGGTCAGGCCGATGATCGCCCAGCCCATGTTGCCGATGAAGCCGTTGAGGAAGTGCAGGACTGCGAACATCGGCTTGGTCAGGAAGAAGAACCAGCCCCAGTCGATGCTGTCGAGGAAACCTTCGATGCCGCCTTTTTCGTAACCGCGGATGGTGGCCCATTCCTTGGCGCCGGCAAACAGCTGGGTGGTGACGGCCGAGCTCTCGCCCGCGGCCAGCGTCACGGTCGGCAGCACGGTGTCTGCCTGGTAGATATCGCGGCGTTCGTCCCATTTCTGGATCGAGCGGAAGCCCTGGCCCGGTGCGGGCACCAGGTTGGTCATCCAGTAGTGATCGGTGAAACCGGTCCAGCCGTTGGATTCGACCTGGGTGACCTGCGAGCGGGAACCGTCGCGCGGGTCCGGATCGAAATCGGCGATGTCGCCATAGTCGACCTCGGCAAGTTCGCCGTCGGCCATGGCGATTGCGCCTTCGTGCAGGATGAAGAAGTTCTTCAGGTCTTCCGGCTCGCCATGGCGGGCCAGGGTGCCGTAGGGGGCCAGGCTGACGGTGCCCGCGCCGGCGTTTTCCACCGACTGGGTGACCGAGAACATGTAATCCTCGTCGATCGAAATCTCACGGCTGAAGGTCAGGCCTTGGCCGTTGTCCCAGGTCAGGGTAACGGGGCTGTCGACGCCCAGCTCTGCGCCGGCGTTCGCAGACCAGATTGTGTTTGCACCCGGAACCGCGTCCAGCGTCAGCCCGGTGCCCGGAGCCCAGCCGTAAAGCGCATAGTAAGCGCCGGGCTCGCCAACGGGTTTCAGCAGTTTGACGATGTCAGCGCCATCCTCGATGGAGACGCGGTAGTCTTTCAGCGACAGATCGTCGATCCGGCCGCCCTGCAGCGAGATGGAGCCGGACAGGCGCGGGGTATCGATGGCCAGACGGGCCGCTTGCGGCGCCTCTGCCTCTTCGGTTGCGGCAGCAGTTGCTGCGTTGCCGCCCGCCGCCGGGGCCGCCGCGGTGCCTGCAGCCGTGCCGGTTTCAGCGGCCGGCGTCTCAGCGGTTACCTCGGGTTCCGGGGGCGGGAACATCGTGTACCAGCCCAGGATCACCAGGAAGCTCAAGCCAGTTGCGAGGAGAAGATTCTTGTTCTGATCGTCCATCTGGGACCGGCGCCTTGTTCTGCAAACTATCAGGCGTGGTTCAACAGAGCTGGGGCGCAAAGGTCAAGCAGAATCGCGGAAAGGCCGCATGGGCTGCGGCCTTCAGCGCAGTATTTGCGAGGGTCAGCGGCCCTTGGTGCCGATCGAAGGCGTATCCTGCAGCTTGGCCTGATGCGCGGTGATCCAGTCCAGCGTCTGGTCAAATGGCATCGGGCGGCCGATGCCAAAGCCCTGCACGTTGTCGCAGCCCAGCTGTGCCAGCAGCGCGTGCTCGCCCACGGTCTCTACGCCCTCGGCCAGGGTTTCCAGCTCCAGCCGCTCGGCCATGGTCAGGATTGCGCCGATCAGTTTCTGCTGCTCCGGGTCGCGGTCGGCCTTCATCACAAAGGAACGGTCGATCTTGATC
>CAJXHQ010000128.1 GCA_913054485.1 uncultured Paracoccaceae bacterium | reverse complement strand
AGGGAGATACAGGCTTTTTCAGCGGCTTTGTGCTTGGCTTTGTCGGTGTCGCCTTCAGCAGCAGCCAGCAGTACGTCGAATGCGCCTGTGGCTTCGCAGCCGGCCAGGATCACCTTGTCTTCAAACACTTCGCGGGTGCCGTGCTTGGTGCCCGGGATGAAGGCCTGGATGTCCTGTGCCGGGAAGCCGGCGTTGACGTCAGCCCAGGTTTTGTTCGGGTTGGCAACCAGTGCACCGTCCACCAGGATCTCGTCGGACAGAGCCAGGAACCAGTCGCTGGGGGTGTAGGCGAATTCGTTGCCCTTGATGTCGGAGGCAAAGACGATGCCGTCATAGCCGATGCGGACTTCGATGATGTCGGTCACGCCGTTTTCGGCGCAGGCCTTGATCTCTTTGTCTTTGATGGCGCGCGACGCGTTGGCCACGTCGATGGTGTTTTCGCCAACACCTTCGCAGAAGCGCTTCAGGCCGGCTGAGGAGCCGCCGGATTCCACAACCGGGGTCGGGAAGTCGAAGTTTTCGCCAAAGGCTTCGGCAACGATGGAAGCGTAGGGCAGAACGGTGGAAGAGCCTGCAACCTGAACCTGGTCACGGGCAGCAGCTGCGGTTGCGGATACGGCAGCAATTGCCAGTGCGGAAGCAGACAGTTTCACAAAGGACATCTTGTGTCTCCGATGAGTCAGTGTTTGTTCGATCACCCCATGATGATCTTGCGGCCAGTCCTAACTTGGCTGCATGTGGCTTTTGTGACGAGTATGTAACAGCTGTATGACAGCGCCCGGAATTTGATGGAGCTTTTGTAAAAAGATGCTGTTTTCAAGCCGGGTTTCCGCCGCGTGGCTGTTACAATTGCCGCAAACCCGCATCAGCGGGGCAGCATCACCGTGAAGGTGGAGCCGGTGCCTTGGGCGCTGTCTATGCGCAGCCGGCCGCGGTGGCGGTTGATGATGTGTTTCACAATCGCCAGTCCCAATCCGGTGCCGCCCATCTCGCGCGAGCGGTGGCTGTCGGCGCGGTAGAACCTCTCGGTCAGGCGCGGCAGGTGGACCGGATCGATGCCGGGGCCGTTGTCAGCCACCTGCACACGGGCGGCGGCAGTGCGCAGCGACGGGTTGCGGGCCTCTTCTGTCAATTCCAGCCGGATCTGGTCGCCGCCGTATTTGATGGCGTTTTCCACCAGGTTGGAAAAGACCTGCTGCAACTGGTCGGGATCGGCCGGCACCATCACCGGGTGGTCCGGTGCGTCCAGAGTCAGGGTGGCGCCGGCGTCTGCGGCCAGCGGCGACAGGCTGCGGATGACGGATTGCAGATGTGCGGTCAGGTCAATTTCTTCGCGCGGACGCACGCGTTCTTCGCTTTCCACGCGATTCAGCGACAGAAGGTCATCCACCAGCCGGTTCATCCGGCTGCCTTCGCCCTCCATGATCTGTAAAAACCGCTCGCGCGCCACGGGGTCATCTTTGGCCGCGCCGCGCAGGGTCTCGATGAAGCCGAGCATGGCGGTCAGCGGCGTGCGCAGCTCGTGGCTGACATTGGCGACAAAATCGCGGCGCATCTGGCCGGCCTGCTCGCGTTCGGTCACGTCAAAAAAGGACAGCAGCACCGCGCCGCCGTCCACCGCGCCAACACCGTTCACATAGCGCAAGGAGACCTCAAACGTGGTGTCTTGCGCGCCGTCATTACCGAGGTAGCGGGTGGTGCGGGGATTGCGGTCGTGCAAACAGGCCTCGATCGCGTCGATCACAGCAGGCTGGCGCAGCACGATGGTGAAATGCCGGTCCTTCAGGGTCTGGCCCAGAAGTGCATCAGCCTCCGGGTTGGCACCGATCACCCGTTCGCTCTGATCCACCATCAGGGCCGGCAGCGGGAGGGCTGCCAGAAATTCCGCGATCAGTTCCGTGCTCATGCCTGCTGTGCCTCTTGTTCTGCGCCCCTGCCCTAGCACCGGTTTGTAACCGCAATTTGGCAGGCAGAGACGGTTCGCATCAGAGCTCTTTCAGCTCGGCCCGGAAGCGGCGCATGTTGGCCTGATAGCCTTCGGCGCTGCGGGTGAGGCCGGCAATTGCGTCTGCGTCCAGCTGGCGCACCACCTTGCCCGGAACCCCCATCACAAGCGATCCGTCCGGGATCTCCTTGCCCTCGGTAATCAGCGCGCCTGCCCCGATCAGGCAATTCTTGCCGATCTTGGCGCCGTTCAGAACGGTGGCACCCATGCCGATCAGGGAATTGTCCCCGATGGTGCAGCCGTGCAGCATCGCCTTGTGACCGATGGTGCAGTTTTCACCGATGGTCAGCGGATAGCCGGGGTCAATGTGCATCACGGTGTGTTCCTGCACGTTTGACCCCTTGCCGATGCGGATCACCTCATGTTCGGCGCGGATCGCCGCCCCGAACCAGACCGAGGCGCCCTCTTCCACCACCACCTGGCCGACCAGCGTGGCGTCCGGCGCGACCCAGCTGTCTTCGTGCAATTCGGGGGCGTGATCGCCAAGTGCGTAAAGGGTCATTTCATCTCCTCGAATTCGGACTGCAGGCTGCGCACATGGTCTGTCAGGTTGGGCTGCTGGATGCGGCGCAGGCGGGTGGCGGTGATGATGGTCTTCAGCGCCTCCTCGGATGCGTCCAGATCATCATTGATCAGCACGTGGTCATAAGACCCCCAATGCGAAATCTCGTCCCAGCTTTTTTCCATCCGCCGGCTGATGGTCTCGGCATCGTCCTGGCCGCGGCTTTCCAGCCGGCGGCGCAGTTCGGTGATCGAGGGCGGCAGGATGAAGATCGACAGCGTGTGCTGGCCCAGGGCCGAGTTGCGGATCTGCTGCGCGCCCTGCCAGTCGATGTCGAACAAGACGTCGCCGCCGCCGTCGATGGCGTCTTTCACCGGCCCCTTGGGGGAGCCGTAGAAATTACCGAAAACATGGGCATGCTCCAGCATCTCGTTTTCGGCCACTGCGGTCTTGAAGTCATCGACGGTGATAAAGTGGTAGTCCACGCCGTCCTCTTCGCCGGGGCGCGGCTGGCGGGTGGTGGCAGAGATCGAGAACCGCAGCGTGGGGTCCCATTTCATCAGCCGTTTGGCGAGGGTGGATTTGCCCGCGCCTGAGGGCGAAGACAGGATGATCAGCAATCCGCGGCGGTCAGCCATGACGGGCACTCCTTCGTTATTCGATGTTTTGGACCTGCTCGCGCATCTGGTCGATCACGGCTTTCAGTTCCAGCCCCACGGCGGTCAGTTCGCTGTTCTGCGCCTTGGAGCAAAGCGTATTGGCCTCGCGGTTGAATTCCTGCATCAGGAAATCGAGCTTACGGCCCATGGCCCCGCCAGCCTCCAGCAGATCGCGGGCAGCGGCGACATGCGCGCCGAGACGGTCGATTTCCTCGGTAACATCCGCCTTCACGGCCAGCATCGCCAGTTCCTGCGCCACCCGCTCGGGATCTGCGCCGTCGCTGTTGTCCAGTACGCGGGCAAGATTGGCCCTCAGCGCCGCAGCCACTTTCGGCTTGCGGTCCTCGGCCTTCCGGGCGGCCTCTGCTGTCAGCGCTGCAACCTGAGTCAGCTGTCCGTTAAGGACTGTGGCAAGGGCTGCGCCCTCGGCCTCCCGCATCTGCACGAATGCGGCCACAAGGCTTTCGAATTCCTTAAGCAAAACCTTAACGAGCGGGGCCGGGTCTTCCTCGGCAGTGGCCTGTTCCAGCACACCGCGCAGCCCCAGAAGATCGGCGGCCGAGGTCGGGGCCAGGACCGCTTTGCGGGCGACGGCCTCAGCTTCGACCCGGGCCACAGCATCCAGCACCGAGGCCAGCACGGTTTGGTTAACTTCCAACTGCCCGGCCTCATCGCCGCTGCGCGACAGACGCAGGGTCAGCGAGACGTTGCCGCGGGCCAGCGCGCGGCCCAGATCGCCACGCAGAGCGGCCTCCAGCCCGTCCAGCCAGTCCGGCACCCGCAGGCGCAGGTCCAACCCCTTGGCGTTCACGCTGCGCATCTCCCAGGCCCAGCTGTGCGGGCCGAGCGCGCCTTGTGCGGAAGCAAATCCAGTCATCGAACGGATGGTCATCAGCATGTTCCCGGGCGGTTTCAATCTGTTGCCTTGCACCTAATGCCAAGCGTCGCCGGGATACAAGGGGGGCGGCCCGGTCTGCGCCGAGGCGGCAGGTGATTGTGGCGGCCGGCGGGTCATTATGGTTAATCGAGGCCCGGCTATTGCGTTAACCATTTGTTTAAAGAATAGTCAAAATTTGAACTAGATTGTGGCATGTTAACTGCACAGTAACCAAGCTGACGCTAAACCCGGACTGCGGCGCTGTTCCGCAGAAGGCTAAGCATCAGCCGGACGCGAACAGAGGATATGGACATGCTTTTTGGTGGCCGCAACCGTCACGGGCACAATCCCGGTGAGGACAAAGTGATTGCAATGGACCGTTTCCGCAGCGGAAAGTCCCTGTCTCCGATCCGCCAGGCCGAGGCCTACTGGGCCGGGCTGCGCAACGGCGCTGATGTTCCCTTCCGCAGCCAGATCGACCCGCGGGGCCTGGAGAACATCCTCAGCCAGACATTTATTGTCGAGCGCATCGCACCCGGCATTGCCCGGTTCCGTCTGGCCGGTCAGGCGCTGAATGAAATGGCTGGGCTGGAGGTGCGCGGCATGCCGCTGTCCGCCTTTTTTACGTCGGCCGCCCGCAGCCAGCTGAGCGCATCGCTGGAACATATGTTCGATGCGCCGGCCATTGTTGAGCTGACCCTGAACACCGAGGCAACCCGCCTCCGGGGTTCGCAGGAGGCCCGGATGATCCTGCTGCCGCTGCGCAGCGATCTGGGCGAAGTCAGCCGCGCGCTGGGGGTCTTTGTCTCTGACGGCAACCCCTCCCGCACCTCGCAGCGGTTCACCATTGCGGCGACAGAGCTGCGCCCGGTGCCGGGCCTTCCGGTTCAGGACGAGGCGCCGGCCAAGGCTGCGGAAGATACCAAGCCGGTCAATGCGCCGAACCCAGGGTTTGCGGAAACCCAGTCGCGCTTCACCACCGAACGCAGCATTCTGGACGAGGCCCGAGCCCTTGTTGACCGCCAGCGCAGCCGCCTCTCCGCGCAGGAGAAGAGCGCACCCGGCGCGGACAAGAAACCGGCCGCAAAAAAGGCACCCCACCTGCGTCTTGTGGTCAGCCGGGATTGACTAATGTCCGATTAACCGGTAATCAAATCTTAAGTTTCAAGACTGGTCATAGCACTTGAAACAAACTCGCGCCCCCAAGGTGAATCCTGGGGGCGTATTTGTTTTCCTGCAGATCTCACAACAAGATACCGGGAGGAGCTAACGCACCGCCTGTCAGCTGACGCATGGCCGGCCAGTCGCTGCGGCAAAAAAATAGCAGGCCGGAGCCTGCTATTGTCTTGGAATGCATTGCAGCAATGCTTAGCCGGCAGCGCTCGCGGCACGGGCAGTGCGCAGGCTGGTCAGCTCTTCTGCAACAAGGAAGGCCAGCTCCAGAGACTGCGAGGCGTTGAGGCGCGGATCGCAGGCGGTGTGGTAGCGGTCCGAGAGGTCTTCCTCGGTGACCGCGCGGACGCCGCCGGTGCATTCGGTCACATCCTGGCCGGTCATCTCGAAATGCACGCCGCCGGGGATGGTGCCCTCGGCCTGGTGCACGCCGAAGAAGTCGCGCACTTCGCGAAGCACAGAATCGAAGGGCCGGGTCTTGTAGCCGGTGGCGGATTTGATGGTGTTGCCATGCATCGGGTCACAGACCCAGGTCACATTGGCGCCTTCTTCTTTCACAGCCTTGACCAGGCGCGGCAGGTGTTCGCCCGCTTTGCCAGCGCCGAAACGGGCGATCAGGGTCAGCTTGCCCTCTTCGTTTTCCGGGTTCAGCTTGGACATCAGGACTTTCAGATCCTCGGCTGTGGTGGTCGGGCCGCATTTCAGACCGATCGGGTTCAGCACGCCGCGGCAGAATTCCACATGGGCGCCGTCGGGCTGACGGGTGCGGTCGCCGATCCAGATCATGTGACCGGAGCCTGCGACCCAGTCGCCGGAGGTCGAATCCAGACGGGTCAGCGCTTCTTCATATTCCAGCAACAGCCCTTCGTGGCTGGTGTAGAAATCCACGGTGGAGAATTCATGGGTGGTGTCGGCGGTGATGCCGGCCGCGGCCATGAAATCGATGGTGTCCTGAATGCGCGTTGCGATCTCGGAGTATTTCTGGACTTCCTGATCGTCGGTGAAGCCGAGGGTCCAGGAATGCACCCGCTTCATGTCGGCAAAACCGCCGGTCGAGAAGGCGCGCAGCAGGTTCAGCGTCGCCGCCGCCTGGGTGTAGGCCTGCAGCATTTTCTTGGGATCGGGGATGCGCGCTTCCGGGGTGAAGGCCAGCTCGTTGATGATGTCGCCGCGGTAGCTGGGCAGTTCAACACCGTCGATAACCTCGGTCGGGGCGCTGCGCGGCTTGGCGAACTGCCCGGCCATGCGGCCCAGCTTCACCACCGGCACCTTGGCGCCATAGGTCAGCACCATGGCCATCTGCAGCATCACCTTGAACGTGTCGCGGATCGCATCGGCAGAGAACTGTTCGAAGCTCTCGGCGCAGTCGCCGCCCTGCAAGAGGAAGGCCTCGCCGCGGCCAGCCGCGCCCAGTTTGGCTTTCAGCCGGCGCGCCTCGCCGGCAAAGACCAGCGGAGGGTACTTCGACAGCTGAGCCTCAACGGCCGCCAGCGCGTCCGCATCGGTATAGTCGGGCATCTGAACCCGCGGTTTCGCGCGCCAGTCCGATTTTTGCCACTCACTCATTGCTCATCACTCCGCAAATCTAATCCGTTATCGCTAGCGGCTGCGCCCGGTATTCCGCCCGGTCGGCCCCTGTGCCAGCGGACCCTCTATACAAAAGCAGGAACTCTCTGACCAGTTCGGAATTGGACACTCTTGACGCGGAACTTAAGCTGTGAGCACGGTGCAAAACGCGCTCCGGATTTTTGCCGCCGGAGGCGTGTAAGGGAGTAGGAAAGATAATGGCAGACCAGCGCCAGATTGCCGGCACCGCCGCGGACAGCATCAAGCCCAAACGTTTTGTTTATGTGCTGATGGACAGCTTTACCCTGCTGTCTTTCGCATCTTCTATCGAGTGTCTCAGAATTGCCAATCGCATGGCCGGCAAGGAGCTGTATTCCTGGTTGCTGCTCAGCGAGGACGGTGAACCGGTGAACTGTTCGGCCGGAACCTCCTTCAACGTCGGGTCCGAACTCTGCGACCTGCAGCGCGATGACACTATCATGCTTGTGGCCGGCATCGACGTGCAAAAGGCGACTTCAAAAAGGATCCTCGGCTGGCTGCGCCGCGAGGCCCGCAAAGGTCTGACCGTGGCGGCGCTTTGCACCTCGGCCTACACGCTGGCCAAGGCCGGGCTGCTGGACGGCAAGAAGGCGACGATCCACTGGGAGAACGCTGACAGTTTTGCCGAGGAATTCGACGAGGTTGAACTGACCAAATCGGTCTTCGTGATTGACGGCAACCGGATGACCACCGCCGGCGGCACCTCCTCTATCGATCTGATGCTGAAGGTGATCGCCAATGATCACGGCGAGGAACTTGCGAATCTGGTGGCGGATCAGCAGATCTATTCCTCGATCCGGACCGATCAGGACACCCAGCGCCTGTCCGTGCCGACCCGTATCGGGGTGCGCCATCCGAAGCTGTCGATGGTGATACAGATGATGGAGGCCAATATCGAGGAACCGATCAGCCCCTCGATCCTGGCCAAGGATGTCGGCATGTCGACCCGCCAGCTGGAGCGCCTGTTCCGGCGCTACCTGAACCGCTCGCCCAAGCGCTATTACATGGAGCTGCGGCTGCAGAAGGCGCGTAACCTCTTGATGCAGACAGACATGA
>CAJXHQ010000127.1 GCA_913054485.1 uncultured Paracoccaceae bacterium | reverse complement strand
GCCCGCAGCCGCGGCCATCGAAGCCAAGATGGGTGGCACCGTCTGCATCCAGATGGCGGTGCGCGCCATGAAAGATCCGCGGACCTTCGACTGGAACGAAATCGCCAACTACTCCAAGGGCTGGCTCGAGAACCTCGTCGCTTATGAGAACGACGGCACCTTCACGCCCACGCTGCTGGAAAGCTGGGAAATCAGCGAAGACGCCAAAACCTACACGCTGAACGTCCGCAAAGGCGTAAAGTGGAACAACGGCGACGATTTCACCGCCGAGGATGTGGCCCGCAATGTCGCCGGGTGGTGCGACAAAGGGATGGAAGGCAACTCGATGGCAGGGCGCTTTGCGACCCTGATCGACGAGGCCACCGGCCAGGCGCTGGAGGGTGCGATCGAAGTGGTGGACAGCCATACCGTGCGGCTGAACCTGCCCAAGCCTGACATCTCGCTGATCGCCGGCATGGCGGATTACCCGGCAGCCATCGTTCACAGCTCCTACACACCGGAAACGATGCTGTCGAACCCGGTCGGCACCGGACCATACCTGCCGGAAACCCTGGAAGTGGGCGTGACCGGCGTTCTGGTGCGCAACGAAAACCATACCTGGTGGAACGCAGGCAATGGCGCCTGGATGGACCGGATTGAGTATATCGACTACGGCACCGAGCCTTCGGCCTACATCGCCGCTGCGGAGGCCGAAGAGATCGACATGATGTATACCATCGAAGGCGATTTCATCGACATCCTGTCAGCGCTGGACGGCTGGGTCGAGAACGAAGTCGTGACCATGGCGACCATCGTGATCCGCCCGAACCAGCTGGCAGAAGTGGACGGGGTTAAACCCTATGCCGACAAGCGGGTCCGCCAGGCGATTACGATGGCCGTTGACAACAACGTGCTGCTGGAGCTGGGATACAACGGCCGCGGCGTGGCCGCGCAGAACCATCATGTCGGCCCGGCGCACCCGGAATATGCCGACGTCGGCGATCCCAAACTCGATCCCGAAGGCGCGCTGGCGCTGATCAAGGAAGCGGGGATGGAGGATTTCGAGCATGAAATCATCTCCATTGACGATGCCTGGCGCAAGGCGACCACCGATGCCGTTGCAGCGCAGATGCGCGACGCAGGGATCAAAGTCAAACGCACCGTGCTGCCCGGTTCCACCTTCTGGTACGACTGGATCAAATACCCATTCAGCTCGACCAACTGGAACCACCGCCCGCTCGGGGTGCAGATCTGGGCGCTAGCCTACCGGTCCGGTGAAGCCTGGAACGAATTCGGCTGGGCAAACCCCGAGTTCGACGCGATCCTCGAACAGGCTCTGGCAACCGCCGACACCGAGGCGCGCCGCGCACTGATGGCAAAGGGCGAGAGGCTGATCCAGGAGGAGGGCGTCACGATCCAGCCCTATTGGCGGTCGCTCTACAACCACACCCGCGAAGGGCTGGGCGGCGGCGCACACCATATCTCCTTCGAGATCCGGCCTGCGCAGCTGCACTGGACCTGAGCCAATTCCCCCAGGGCGGCAGACGCCGCCCTGTTACCAATTTCCTTTCAGAGAAACATCATGGCGTTCGAGACCGCAATCCTTCTTTCCCAGGCTGTAAGTGTCTTCTTCCTGGCCGCCTGGCTGACCACGGGTGTTATCGAAAACCTGTTCCATTCGAGGCTGAACAGCACCTTCACTGCGGAGGTGATGGACATGGCGCGGATGCGGGAGGACTATCCGGACGCCTACCAGGATGTCGCGTACCGGCGGGTAACCAGCAAAGGCCTGCAGAAATTTCTGTTCCGGCTGATAGTTGCCTGGGAAACTGCGGTATCTGTGCTGCTTTGGATCGGTTTTGTTGCTTTGGCAATGGCGCTCTTTGGACTGATGGAAGTGTCTTCCGCCCGTACTCTCGCAGTGCTCGGGTCCCTGGCTTTCACCAGCGTCTGGGCCGGATTTCTTATTGGGGGCAACTGGTACTGCTACTGGTTCTGCCACGAAGGGGCCCAGAACACACACTACCAAATGACCCTTTGGGGGCTGGGCACGCTGATCCTTTTGGCATCCGGGTGAGACTGGGGGGTTACAGCTGAAGCTTCGCTGCGATCTCCTGAACGGTCTTGTCACCACGCAGCGCCTCAAGCGCAACCTTGGCTTTATACGGATCTGTAAAGTTTCGGCGCTTCGCCATTTTCGTATCCCTTCAAAGGTTTGGGATACACCTTAGCCAACTGTCCGGTTTGCCGGGTCCCCTTCAGTACCAGCACGCAAGACGCGTGCCAGCACCTTTTGATTAAATGCCCAGGCTCCGTGCCGGATCAGTCCAGCAAACCGCGTTCGGTCAGTACCTTGCGCGCGACGCGGAAACACTCCAGCGATTGCGGCACACCGCAATAGATGCCGATCACATGGATGATCGACTGGATTTCCTCTTTGGTGACGCCGTTGTTCAGCGCCCCTTTGCAGTGGACCTCCCATTCATGCATCTTGCCGAGCGCGCCGATCATCGCGAGGTTCATCATCGAACGGGTCTTATGGTCGATGGTGTCATCGCCCCAGCCGAACCCCCAGCACCAGGCCGTCATGGCCTCCTGGAAGGGGCGGGTGAAACCATCCGCGGCCGCCAGGTTCTTTTCCACGTATTCCGCGCCGAGCGTCGATTTGCGCTGCTCCAGCCCGTGCTCAAAAAGGGATTTGTCCATCAGTAATCTCCATCATTGGACAGGCCGGCCCGCTGCGGGGCCGGCCGGGTTTTCGATTATTCCGCCGGGCTCGGCCCGGTGCTTTCGTCATCGAAGTAGGACAGGCCCATCTTCTCACGCTGGCTGTCGCGCCAGATTGCCTTCAGCAAGGAAACCGCCATCAGGACCATCACGACGCTGAACGGCAGCGCGCCGATGATCATCGCAGTCTGGATCGCGCCCAGCCCGCCGATCATCAAGAGCGCCCCTACGACCAGCGCCAGGGCAGCGCCCCAGAACAGGATGTGCGGGCGGGCCTTGGGGCCTTCGTCACCGGCGGCGTTGATGGTGTTGATGATCAGCACAGCAGAATCCGCCGACGTTACCAGGTAGGTGAGCAGCAGGATCACAACCGCGACCGAGAACACCCAGGCCAGCGTGTCGCTCAGCATCGCCGACAGCGTGGCGAACAGCTGGTCCGACAGGCCAGTGCCGATGATCGCATTCTGCGCCTCGCCGGAGAGCTCCAGATCGATGGCTGTGCCGCCGACCAGCGCGAACCAGACAAAACACATCACCGACGGGACGATGGCCGCGCCCAGCACGTATTCCCGGATGGTGCGCCCCTTGGAGATCCGCGCCAGGAACACGCCCACGAAGGGGGCAAAGGCCACCCACCAGGCCCAGTAGAAGATCGTCCAGCCGCCCTGCCAGCCGGCCAGCTGGCTGGCAACGGAACCGTCCACGCCGTCGCTGTTCCACACCGTGAACAGCAGCGAAGGCGTTGCCGCCAGGTAGTCGAAGATGCCAACGAAGAGCGCCTGAAGACCGAAGAAGGTCGAACCGAAGACCATGAAGAAGGCCAGCAGGGCAAAGCTGAGGCCCATGTTGATGTTAGACAGCCATTTGATGCCCTTGCCGACACCGGACAGGGCCGACAGGGTGGAGGCTCCGATGATCACCACCAGCGCCATCGCGATTGCGGATTTGGTGGGATCGCCCGCATCGGTCAGCAGCCAGTCACCAACGCCGATCCGGTGCATGCCCGCGATGAACTGGTTGACGCCGAAGCCCAGGGTCTGCGCGACGCCAAGCACGGTGGCAACAACCGCGACCACGTCGATGACGAAGCCCAGCGGCCCCGACAGCGCTTTGCCAAACAGCGGCGCCAGCGCCGAGCGGATGGTCAGCGGCAGACCGCGCCGGAACGAGAAATAGGCCAGCGCCAGCCCAACAACCGCATAGCTGGCCCAGGCATGCAGGCCCCAATGCGAGAAGGACCATTTATAGGCCGAGCGCACGGCTTCCACCGAGCTGCCTTCGACACTGCCCATGATCACATCCGGGTTAGTCTGGAAATGATAGATCGGCTCACCCGTTGCATAGGTCAGCATGCCGATCCCGATCCCCGCCCCGAACATCATCGAGAACCACGAGAAGGTCGAGAACTCAGGCTTGTCCTCGGGCCGCCCCAGTTTCAGCCGCGCCGAGGCCGGCAGCAGCGCCAGCCCGATGCAGGTGAGGAAGAAGAAGGCCATGGCGTAGACGTACCAGTAGTTGAACGTCGCAAGGATGAACGAATTCAGCCCCGACAGGACCGAGGCCGCGTTGTCGGGAAAGGCCACGGCCCAGATCACCAGTCCGCCAACGGCCAGTTTTCCTGTGATGGTGACGTCCTTGGCAAAGCCCCTGTAAAATCCGCTGTCTGCCGTTTTGATCGGCAGCTCCGTTAATGGCGGTTTGATTGACATGTGGTTTTTCCTCCCAGTTTCATTGAAAAATCTCTGACTCGTAAATTCCCGTCAGGACCGGATGCGGATGGCCACGTTCTTGGTCTGAACGTAATTCCACAGCGCCTCGCGCCCTTTTTCCCGGCCGTAGCCGGATTTGCCGTAGCCGCCGAAGGGGGTTTCCACGCCGCCGGCATACCACTCGTTGACAAAGACCTGACCGGCGCGGACATCGCGCGCGGTCCGCATCGCCCTGTCGATGTCACGGGTGTAGACTCCGCCGACCAGCCCGTAGTCGGTGCCATTGGCGATCGCGATGGACTCCGAGTCGGTCTCAAAAGTCAGAACCGACAGCACAGGCGCAAAGGCCTCGTCCCGCGCAATGGCCATCCCGGGCGTCAGGCCGGTCAGGATTGTCGGCTCAAGGAAGGCGCCGGGATGATCCGGTGCCGCGCCGCCGCAGGCGGCCACCGCCCCGCCGGAGATCGCGTTCTGCACCATGCCAAGCGCGCGGTCGCGCTGGCCGTGGCTGACCATGGCCCCCATGTTCGCGCCGAATTCGGGGCGGTCGATGCCGGCGCCCACCGACAGGCTGGACGCCATGCCGGCCAGCCGGTCGATCAGCTCGTCATGGACCGAGGCATGCACGATCAGGCGGCTCATGGCGGAACAGACCTGCCCCGCGTTGAAGAAAATGCCCCAGCGCACATCATTGACGAAGGCATCCAGATCCGCATCCGCGTGGACGATGGCGGCAGACTTCCCGCCCAGCTCCAGCACGCAGGGCACAACATTGCGCGCCGCAGCCGAGGCAATGGCGACCCCGGTCGGCACCGACCCGGTAAAGACGATCTGGTTCACATGCTCGTGTGCAGACAGGGCCGCACCGGCCTCATGGCCAAGACCGCAGAGGATATTAACCGCGCCGGCGGGAAGACCTGCTGCCTCGGCGGCATGGGCAAGCCAGGCATTGGTCAGCGGCGTCAGCTCGGGCGTTTTGATGACACAGGCGTTGCCCGTTGCAAGCGCTGCCGAGAGCGACCGCGCGGTCATCTCCACCGGGTAGTTCCAGGGGATGATCTGCGCCGAGACGCCATAGGGTTCGTAGGTTGTGAAGTCGTAGTAATCCGCCCCCAGCGGGATCGAACGGCCTTCGACCGTTTCCGCCTGATTGCCGTAATACTCGAAATACCGGGCCGCGCCTTCGATCTCCACGCGGGCCTCCCAAAGCGGCTTGCCCTGCTCCAGCGTCAGCACGCGGGAGATTTCATCGATATGCTCCAGCAAGTATCGGCCCATTGCCTGAACCATCCGGCCGCGTTCCACCGCACGCAGACTGCTGAGCGCACCCGACAAATGCACCCGGCGCGCCGCGGCGACGGCCCGGCCCACATTCGCGGCATCCGCCAGCGCCTGCTCGGCCAGAGTCTCGCCGGTGGCCGGATCGGCAACGGCGATGCGCCCTGCCCCGCCGTCGGCCCATTCGCCGTCCACGTAGTTCTGCCAGTACGGCTTCACGTCTTGCATGTTCTCGTCTCCAAAAAATCCGGAGGGCGGTGCCCACCCTCCGGTTGTTCGCTTGTTCTGTTGTTCGGGATCAGTCGACGGCTTCGCGCATCCATTGCTGGAGCTTTGCGATAGAATGTTCGCTCATCACTCCACAGGCAGGGTCGATGACGAGCGGACCCGGGATATACCCCTTGGATTTCAATCCCTTGTGGACGGATTCAACCAGGCGGATGTCTTCTGCCACTGTGGTCTCGCGATCCTGCACCGCCAGACCTCGGATGACATCGCTCTCGTGGCCACCTTCGGTGTACCAGCCGCGCCAGACCGTGCAGGTGTCAACTGTATTGGCGCGCCAGTGATAGGTGTTCAGAACGTTGCCCGGGTAACATTGGAAGGAGAACATCGGCCACAGGAACCAGCTCTGGTAGTCGCCTGCACGCTCGTTGCTCTCCAAGTCGATCGGATAGGTCATCTTGTCCAGCGACTGACACTGGGTCGTATGACGCAGCACATAGCCCTTATCGGCGGGCTGGATGTCATAGGTTGACGGGTCGATCACACCCTCGGCGAAGGTGGGGTGGTTGGTGGGGCAGTGGTAGCACTCGGAATAATTCTCGATCGAGACCTTCCAGTTGCAGTTTTCCGGGATCTCGACCCATTCCAAAGGCGCAAGCGAGTCGATATGCGGCACAAACTCCGCAATCTCCTCGCGCACGCCGGGGTACCATTCGTCCATGGATGCAGCGTCATTGTCTAGATTGACGAAAATGAAGCCCAGGAAATCCTCGGTGCGCACTTCGGTGAGGCAGATTTTCTCGCGGTCAAAGCCCGGGACCTTCTTGATGTTCGGCCCGGCGCGCAAGCCGCCGGTCAGCTCATAGGTCCACTGGTGGTACGGACATACCACGACGCGGGTGTTGCCGGTGCCGCTGACCATTTCATGCGCCCGGTGCTGGCAGACGTTGTAGAAGGTGCGGATCACCTCGTCGCGGCCGCGGATCGCAAAGAGGCTCTGGCCCGCGATCTCGAAGGCGAAGTAATCGCCAGCATTGGGGATATCCGCGGCGTGCCCGGCATATTGCCAGGTCCGGGACAGCAGGCCCGCCATCTCCTTATCGAAGACGGCAGGGTCGGTGTAGTAGCTGGCGTCCAGCGAATGAGTAAGAGGTGCGGTCATTTTGGTTCCTCATGATAAATGCCTAGCTGGTGGCGGCGTTTGTGAAACTCTTCGACCCGGCCCACGACCTTTTCCGAAGACAGGGCGATGACGAAGCTCAGCAACGTCTCCAGCAGCGCGATGGTGGAGACGGAAGACGGGAAGAACTGCGGGGTTTCGGTGGACACAACGAAACCATGGTCGGCTTGCTGTATGATCGGTGCCGCAGGCGAATCTGACAGGGCGATGACCTTGAGCCCCTGAGCCTTGGCAATGCGGACGGTTTCAACAACCTCGGTCCGGTAGGGGGCGCAGGTGATCGCAATCAGGCAATCCCGCTCCCCCGCCCAGGCGAGGTCATCCAAACTCGTCGAGCCAGGACGCGGGATGGCATGAAATTCCTTCATTCCTGTCGATGCCAGGTAGGAAAAATTGCTGGCGTTGGCACTGTTCACACCAACACCCAGCGTAAAGACGCTCCGCGACAACCAGATCGCCCGCGCCGCCGCCTGCAGGTCAATTTCATTTGCCGCAGCGAAAGTCGCTTCCACATTCTGAAGCGTGCTCTTTGCCATTTCGGCATAAAGCTCGCCCAGCTCACCGCGCCTGCGAATCTCCTGAAGCCAGCGGGCCCGGTCAGACAAGGACGCCTCACCTGAGCGAATCGCGTCCCGGAAGTGCTCGCGGAAATCCTCGTAGCCTGCAAACCCGGCCAGCCGGGCCATCCGCACCATTGTATTGGGCTTCACACCAGCAGCCTCGGCGATTTCGCGCACCGTGGAGAAGCCGATTTTCTTCGGGTTATCAACGACGTAACGGGCCGCCTTTTG